>PWLN01000011.1 GCA_003559375.1 Balneolaceae bacterium
AAAGGTGCACTGATTGCAGATATGGTGGCTATTGTTGGAAGCATTGATATTGTTTTAGGAGAGGTGGATAGGTGATGGACAATGGACAATGGACAATGGACAATGGACAATGGACAATGGACAATGGACAATGAAAATGTGGTGTTTTTATTACATAACATCAAATTTTAATTATATGATTTTTAATGATTTACATACTGATTTTTACTTAAATCTTGGATGTAACTTAATTGTAAACTATGACCATTAGCTGATAGCTGATAGCTGGAGATAATATTCAATACACGAAATACAAGACCTGAATGTAAATGACTCAAAACCTGCTGCATATTAACCCAATAGCGATACTGGTTCACGCAGCTATTCCACTTGTGATTATACTTGTATATGCACTTGTAGCGATCTGGGCAGAGAGAAAAGTGGCCGGATTCATACAAGACCGGCTGGGGCCAATGAGGGTCGGAGGCTGGCACGGATGGGCGCAATCTATCGCCGATCTGCTCAAACTGATTCAAAAAGAAGATATCATTCCAAATGATGCGAGCCGTTTTCTGTTTAAGTTTGCTCCTTTTATGATGTTTGCCGCATCCTATGCTGCCTTTGCTGTAATTCCTTTCAGTAGTTCCTATATCGGCAGTAATATAAACATTGGTGTTTTTTATCTGCTGGCTGTTACATCCGTGTTAACACTCAGTATCATCATGGCAGGTTGGGCATCAAATAACAAATGGTCTCTGCTTGGAGGTATGCGGAGCGCAGCACAGATGGTAAGTTATGAGGTTCCCACCATAGCAACTGTACTTACTGTGATTGTGGTTACCGGCTCACTCAATCTGATGACCGTAACTGAGATGCAATCGGGCAACGATATTCTAGGCTTTCTCCCAAATTGGTTTATATTCCAAAACCCGTTTCTGCTTGTCGCTTTTGTGATTTTCTTTATCTCGATCCTGGCAGAATCACATCGTGTACCATTTGATTTACCGGAATCGGAATCCGAACTGGTTGCAGGTTATCAGACCGAATATTCCGGAATGAGGTGGGCTATGTTTATGCTGGCCGAATATGCCGATATGCTGCTTCTATCACTTTTAGGAGCTACTCTCTTTTTTGGCGGCTGGAACAGCCCATTTGGTGATTTTATGTCGGGCCCGTTCTGGAGTTTCTTCTGGTTCATGCTTAAAGGGCTGTTGCTCGTATTTGTAATGATGTGGATCCGGTGGACTTTGCCAAGATATCGTGTTGACCAGCTCATGCACATTTGCTGGAGTATCCTGATTCCGCTTTCTTTCATCAATCTTGTACTCGTTGCATTATGGGAAGTGATTTTTTAATAACTGATTTTTTTAACCAATGGTAGAAGCAATCAAATCCGGCTGGATCACATTCAAATCGATTTTTATCGGGATGGGTGTTACCATACGCCATTTTTTCGGGCCTTCAGTTACCCTGCAATATCCCGATGAACGCCCGGTAATTCCTGATAAAGCACGTACCAAATTATACGTGAATATTGATGATTGTATTGGTTGCCATCTTTGTGCAAGGGCTTGTCCGGTTAATTGTATCTATATCGATACGGTTCCGGCCACGTCAGATGTAGACCTGGGTAAAACCTCAACCGGCAATCCGAAACGATTCTGGCTCACCCGGTTCGATATTGATATGGCAAAATGCATGTATTGCGATTTGTGTGTTCATCCCTGCCCCACCAACTGCATCTACATGGTTCCGGATTATGAATATTCTGAATTCGACAGAACCAACCTTATTTATCATTTCAGCAATCTGGAACCTGCTATGGTGGCCGAAGTGAAGGAAAAAGCGGAAAAAGAAGCTGCTGAAAAACAGAAACAGCGTGAAGAAATGATGCGCAAAAAGGCCGAAGAAGCGAAAAAGAAACAGATGGAAGCGAAAAAACCGCCACAACAAAACACAGACGGAGAAACCGGTACGAAATCAGATAAATCAGATAACGGGGATTCGTAAACAATGGAACTGACAACCATACTATTTTATCTATTTTCGTTGATTACCCTTGGTGCAGCTGCATTCATGGTATTCTCCAAGAATATTGTGCATTCAGCATTTGCCCTGATGTTTGCCCTCATTGGAGTTGCCGCCCTGTATGTATTGCTGTATGCCGACTTTCTGGCTGCCACTCAGCTATTGGTTTATGTGGGGGGTATCCTGATTTTGATTCTGTTCGGTGTGATGCTCACATCCCTCGGATACACATTCAATTTCAAGACTGTTACCGTAAATCTTGCACCCGCCTCTCTCCTTTCGGCCACGGCCGCCGTTTTGCTGATTTTCGCATTTGTAACTACCGACTGGAAAATCAGTGAAATAGCTGAACCAACCGATACCGTTTATGATCTTGGCATGCTTTTAATGGGTGATTACATTCTGCCCTTTATTGTTGCCGGAGTACTGCTCCTGATCGCAATTATCGGGGCAATCTTAATGTCAACGCATTTGTCTGCAGAAAACAGGGAGGGTGTTTGATTATGGAGCTATTGCTTGCACAATCTGTGATTGAACCGGGCCTGACCCACTTTCTGGTTGTGAGTGCCATTCTGTTTTCACTGGGTGTGATGGCGGTTCTATCAAGGCGTAACACCATTATGGTTCTAATGGGAGTAGAACTCATCCTCAATTCAGCCAATATCAATTTCATTGCATTCAGCCGATTCACGGAATTATCGCTCGATGGACAAATGATTGCCCTGTTTGTCATTATTATCGCTGCTGCCGAAGCCGCCGTTGCCCTGGCTATTGTACTTAATGTTTACAACCGGTTTAAAACCATTAACCTGGATGATATCAGCCTCTTGAAAGGATAATGAAACACATTTAATAAATAACATGTTCACACAACTGCCATTAATCATATTACTGCTGCCATTACTGGCCTTCATTTTGCTGATATTTTTCGGCAAAAGACTTCCCCGGCAGGGAGATTGGCTTGCTACAGGTTTGATGACTTTGACACTTTTTTTGTCACTGATTTTGTTGGTTGTAAAACTTGGCACTCAACCAGCTGAAACCATCAGCAGTTCGTTTAATTGGGCTATTGTCGGCTCTCAGGTAATCGGGTTTGGCATTATGATCGATAATCTGGCTGCCGTGATGCTTGTAGTTGTAACCCTGGTGAGTACACTGGTTCACTATTTTTCAATGGGCTACATGAAAGACGATACGCGTTACTCCCGGTATTTCGCATATCTCGGACTCTTTTCGTTTTCCATGCTTGGCATAGTTCTCACCAATAACATTCTTTTAATGTATGTGTTTTGGGAACTGGTTGGCGTAAGTTCATATCTGCTGATCGGCCATTGGTATGAGAAAAAAACGGCTTCAAATGCGGCTAATAAAGCCTTTATAGTAAACCGTATCGGAGACTTTGGAATGTTTGTGGGAATCATGATCCTCTTTCTCAGTTATTCTACTTTTGCCTTCGAAGCCATATTTGAATCCATCTCAGCCGGGCAATTGCCATTCGGAAGTGAAGGCTGGCTGACCGCTGCCGGTATTCTAATTTTTTGCGGTGCTATCGGAAAATCAGCTCAATTTCCACTGCACGTGTGGCTTCCTGACGCGATGGAAGGCCCAACACCGGTTAGTGCACTAATCCACGCAGCCACTATGGTGGCTGCCGGCGTCTATCTTGTTGCACGGGTATTCCCGATGCTGACGGCCGACGCTCTTCTTGTGATCGCATACATCGGCGCTATAACAGCCCTCATTGCTGCCACCATCGCCATCACACAGTTCGATATTAAAAAAGTACTGGCTTACTCAACGATAAGTCAGCTTGGATATATGATAATGGCCCTTGGTGTGGGCGCCTATACTGCGGGATTCATGCATCTTGTGACACATGCCGCTTTCAAAGCTGGCCTATTTCTTGGAGCAGGAAGTGTGATTTATGGAATGCACGCTGCCTTGCATAAACTTCATAACCATCATACAGACGCCCAGGATATCCGCAATATGGGTGGTTTGAAATCGAAGATGCCTCTCACATACTGGACATTCCTGATCTTTACGCTGGCTATTTCGGGTATTCCTTTAACTTCAGGTTTTTTGAGTAAGGATGAAATTCTCGCAGGAACACTGGCTTTCAGTACCCTGAATGGCCACTGGCTGCTGCCACTAACCGGGTTCCTCGTAGCCGGGCTTACCGCTTTTTATATGTTTCGCCTGCTGATTCTCACTTTCCATGGAAAACCAGCCAATGACCAGGTTTATTCCGGTGTTTCAGAATCGCCTAAGGTGATGACCATTCCGCTGATCATATTGGCAGGCCTGTCGCTTTTTTTCTTTTATAGTTTTAATCCATTTGGTGCTACAAGCGGATGGTTCTATGGAGCAATTGAGCGTCCGGAAAGCATGGTGCCTCTAATTTTGCAGCCGGCAGCATATCCGGTTTTTTATGAAGCTGTTAGCAGTGTGCATACCCTTGCCATGATACTCTCAATTATTATTGCTGGTGGCGGTGTAGTGTTCGCCCTTGCAGTTTATCATTGGAAGAAAGTGAGTGCAGACGCACTGGCTAAACGTGCAGGCCTGCTATACACGGGCTCGGTAAACAAATGGTATTTCGATGAGTTTTATGATGCTGCATTTGTTAACGGTACTCATGGGCTTATGAAGATGCTCCGTTGGTTCGATGAGAACATCATAGACGGCATTGTAAACGGATCAGCTCTCATTACCAAAGTATTATCACGAATAAGCGGCTGGATTGACAATAATGTTGTAGACGGCTTGGTAAATGGTACAGCCACAACGGCAAACAAAGCAGGCGGGCTGCTAAGCCATGTTCAGACAGGAAAAGTTCAAACCTACCTGGTGTATGTAATCTTCAGCTTCCTGGTATTGTTTGTGTTATTCCTTTGATAAGTGGGGTGAGTAAAAGTGAAAAGTGAAAAGTGAAAAGACTAAAGACCTATGGAATTTCAAATATTGGGCATCGGTATTCTAACCTGGATCGTGTTTATCCCGATCGTGGGTATGTTTGTTGTACTGCTGCTTCCGGACAAAAACCGTAACGCTATAAGGTGGACTGCTGCCATTGCTACCGGTATACAGGTAACTCTTGCCGGGGTAATATTTACTGTATTCGATCGTGCCAAACTTGGAATCAATGATGCGGAAAGTTTTCAGTTTATCGAAAAATACAGCTGGATTACTGTAGAAGCTGTTCCATGGGTCGGCAGGATAGAGATTAATTATTTCCTGGGTATTGATGGTCTTAGTGTGTTGATGATTATTCTCACTGCAATCATCTCATTTATTGGGGTGATTTCATCCTGGAATATCGAAAAAATGGTGAAGGGCTATTTTGCGCTTTACCTGCTTTTGGTTACCGGAATGATGGGAGTATTTGTAGCACTCGATTTCTTTCTCTTCTTCATTTTCTGGGAAGTCATGCTGCTTCCTATGTACTTCCTGATCGGCCTTTGGGGCGGACCAAGGCGTGAATATGCCGCAATCAAGTTTTTCCTGTACACATTTGTAGGCGGTATTTTGATGCTGTTAACCATGCTGGCACTCTATTTTAGTGTAGCTTATACAGATCCTGTTACAGGCCAGTCGGTTCATACATTCAATATTCTGCACATGATGAACCCCGCAAACTATGTTGAAGGCGGTCTTCTTTCCGGAGTGGATACCACATGGCGTTATGTAGCGTGGATGGCACTCTTCATCAACTTTGCGATTAAGATACCGCTCTTTCCGTTCCATACATGGCTGCCTGATGCTCACGTGGAAGCTCCAACACCCATCAGTGTTATCCTGGCCGGGATCCTGTTGAAGCTGGGTACCTACGGGCTGTTGCGTGTTAACTTCCCTATTTTCCCCGACGGCACCATCTATTTTATGTATTTCATGGCTATACTTGGAATGATCAGTATTATCTATGGCGCATTTTGTGCCATGGCCCAGGATGATTTCAAGAAACTGATCGCCTATTCATCGATCAGCCACATGGGTATCGTGGTACTTGGCATTGCCGCATTGAACACACAAGGCATGGTTGGTGGTGTTTTACAGATGTTTAACCACGGTATAATCACAGCCGTACTCTTCCTCGCGGTTGGGGTGCTTTATGACCGGACCCATAAACGCGGCTTATATGATTTTGGCGGAATTGCCAATCAGATGCCACGATATACCGGCCTTGCGATGATCGGAATGTTCGCAGCACTTGGCCTGCCGGGGCTGAACGGATTTGTCAGCGAGCTCTTTTCATTCCTTGGAGCATTCGAAGCCTATAAATGGATAACCATCATTTCAGTCACCGGCATCATCATAACTGCAGGCTATATCCTGTGGACCATACAACGGGTATTCCTTGGTAATACTCCGGAAAAAATGGGCAGACTCGAAGATCTCACGCCCCGCGAAATGCTGATGTTCGTACCTCTGATCGTACTCATCGTATTCCTCGGTGTTTATCCAGCACCAGCCATTGAACTGATGAATTCTTCACTCGGTTACCTTGTGGAATTTGTAACCAACGGAGGCAACTGAGATGTACATTATATCACCATACCCGGCAACCTGTCAGCGTGCGCCAGCTCCTGACAGCGTTGCGACCTGTCAGAATTTGAAATCAGACCTTGTAGATAATCATGGTTGAGCACACACTATATAGTATTGGCCAATATCTGCCCGAAATTGTGATTACAGCCACACTTTGCATTATTATTGTGGCCGATCTATTCATAAAAAAAGAGAGCAACACCACAGGATGGATACTGATTGCAGGCATGTTGATTGCAGGATATTTTACGATTTTACAAAGCGGGCGGGCGGAATCGGTTTTTTACGATATGGTTGCTGTAGATCCTTTTGCAGTCTTTTTTAAATCAGTGCTGGTCCTTGCAGGCCTTTTTATTGTCTTATTTTCAATGAATAGCCTGGAGCTGGAAAGTTATAAATCGAGGATTGGTGAATATTACATGCTCATTGCCGGAATGATGCTCGGCATGATGATGATGGTTGGATCAACAAACCTGCTGTTAATGTTTCTTGCCCTTGAGGTAACCAGTATCTGCTCTTATGTGCTTGTAGGATTTACAAAGAGATCTATAAGATCATCTGAATCTTCCATCAAGTATATAATTTACGGTGCTGTATCCTCAGGAGTGATGTTATACGGAATCTCACTACTAATTGGCGTAACTGCTGCAACAGATATCTATGCAATCAATGAAGCCATTAATGCAGGTATCGATCAAACACTGATTTTAAATTTGGCCGTACTTATGATTATTGTCGGTTTCGGATTTAAGATAGCAGTTGTACCTTTTCATTTCTGGGCACCTGATGTATATGAAGGAGCCCCGGTCACTATTGCAGCTTTATTGGCTGTTGCGTCGAAAATTGCCGCATTCGGGATGATGGTACGCTTCTTCAGCGTTACTTTTATTGATTCAGCGGGGTTCACTTCTGCAGGCGTATGGTCTGCCATAGATGGAATACACTGGGATGTGCTTCTCGGCGGAATGGCAGCCCTTGCAATGATTGTAGGAAATCTCACAGCCTTAATGCAAGACAACATTAAACGGATGCTTGCCTATTCAAGTATTGCACATGCAGGTTACATACTGATGGGGCTGGTAATCCTGACAAGTGAAGGCCTCACAGCCATATTGATTTATCTCTTTATTTACCTGTTCATGAACCTTGGAGCATTTTATGTGGCCATGCTATTCATGAATAAAGCAGGTACCGAATCCATTGAAGAATATAAAGGACTCGGATTCAGGGCGCCACTTGCGGCCATTGCGTTAACGATATTTTTAGTATCCCTCACCGGAATACCACCAACAGGAGGCCTCATAGCAAAACTCTATATTTTTGGGGCCGCTGTAAGTGCAGGATGGATCTGGCTTGTTGTGATAGCAGGTATCACTACCGTAATTTCATTATTTTACTACATCAGGGTAGTTCGAAATATGTTTTTCTATAAACCTGAAGATAATACACCACAATTGACATTCGATCTGATGTCGAAAGTGATACTGATTGCATTGCTGGTTCCAACACTATTGCTCGGAATTTATTTTGCACCGCTTCTTGAATTTGCAAGAAATTCAATTTCAATGATCGGTTTTTAGTTCTTTGAATTATCGGGTCGATTTCATTCTGAATCCGTACCTTTTTTTATAACATATAATCCCACTGCCATGAGCCAGACAAAAACCGAACTATTATATCAACAGGCTGATGAGGATTTGATGCGTGCCACTCAAGAGTTATACCGTCCTTCCAGTGATGTGGTAAGCTTTTCTGCTTGTGTATATTCACGCAGGGCGCTATACAAATTCCTTACCGGACTCGCACATCTTTATGCAACAGAAAAGAATATCATCCTTGAGCCAGAGTTAACCATCGATCAGCTCATCACCTTTTGCAGCCAGTATAATAAAAAATTAAGAGAGATCGATTTCTCTTCCCTTCAATGCAAATGTAATGAGATCCTGAAAGAAGGAGAAGAAGAATTGGTTTTCTGCACCAGTGTGAATCGTGTGAACTATTGTGCGAATCTTGCTGAGAGTGTGAAAAACTTACTGGATGAGAAAATGAATAACTAATTGTGTAGCATTTTTTCCCGCCCGATTTCTTATCTTGAGGAATTACAGAGTTTAGAATCGTTTTATCCAATTTGTGATTAAAACTAAACCTAATATCTAATACAAATTTTACATACCAGCGAATGTTTTCAACCTCATGTCACTATGGCCTTCAGGGTATTCTTCATATAGCTTTTTATCACGAAGAAGACCGTAATATCGATCTCAAACAAATTGCCAGCGAACAAAATATACCAAAACACTTTTTGAGCAAGATTTTGCAGATTCTTGTAAAGAAAAACCTGCTGATTTCCACCAAAGGGCCTTCTGGGGGATTCAGGCTCAAACGCGAGCCAGATCAGATATCACTAATTGAAATTATTGATGCTATTGACGGAATGGATGTTTTCACAAAATGCGGTATCGGTTTCAAGCAATGCAATGACGAAAACCCTTGCCCCATCCATGAAGAGTATAAGAAGGTAAGGAATCAGGTTATGCTTTTTTTCCAGGATAAAACCCTTGCTGAACTCGTCGAAGACAGCAAACAAGGCAAAAGCATCATTAATTTGAATATGGCATAGTATTCATTACATTTTGCTTTAATCGTTCATTCACAACTCATGGACCGTCGGGAATTTCTTGCCAAAGCCGCATCATTTGCTGCTGCTTTTTCCATAGTGCCTTCTCATGTTGTATCAGGCACCGGTCATATTCCACCATCTGATCAGATAACCGTTGCAAATATTGGCTGCGGAACTCAGGGTTTAAGGGAAATGGGCAGAATGCTTCAACATCCCAATATTCGTGTTGTATCTGTTTGTGATGTCAACAAATTTTCAACCGATTATATCGACTGGTCTCCATTTGGCCTTCGCGATAATATCAGGAATGTATTGGAAGACAACTCCTGGTGGGTAAATGTACCCGGCATTCCCGGCGGACGCGATCCCGCCAGGGAATATGTTGAACGCTATTACGCAAAAAATAAGCCTTCGGGTAGTTACCGTGGTTGTTCTTCGTATGAAGATTTCCGTGAGTTATTGGAAAAAGAAAGTGACCTCGATGCTGTAAAGATTATGACTCCTGACCATACCCATGCTTCCATTGCAATCGCCGCGATGGAAAAAGGAATTCATGTAATCACGCATAAGCCCATTTCCAATAAACTGCTGGAAGGAAGGAAAGTAATCGAAAAAACACAGACAACGGGTGTATTTACACATCTTTTGGCATGGTCGGACCGGCCGGAATACAGACAGATAAAAGCCTGGATAGATGAAGGTATTATTGGAGATTTGCGGGAAATCCATAACTGGTCGTATAGACCTGTATGGGAACAGTGGACAAAAAGGCCGCAAAACGAAATATCTATTCCTGACGGATTTAATTGGGAATTGTGGCTTGGCCCGGTACCAGATATGCCCTTCCACCCTAATTATACACATAATTCATTTCGTGGCTGGTACGATTTTGGAGGAGGAAGTGTTGCCGACATGGGACATTACAGCCTGTTCCCCCTTTTTGAAGCCTTAATCATTACTAGGCCGCCATTGAGTATCAGAGCTTTTGGAACAACAACCAGGGAAGCTGTAGGTCAGGTTTACCAGTGGGTGAATAATGATGTAGCCTTTCCAGCCAGTTGTACAATCAAATGGAAATTTCCGGAGCAACCAACTCTCCCGCCATTTGACCTGATATGGTATGATGGCGGAATAAAACCATTTGCACCTGAAGAACTTGAATCTGAGAGAAAAGATATTCCTGAAGAAGGCTTGTTGATAGTTGGAACGAAAGGTAAAATTCTTGGTGGTTTCCGGGGCGAATTTCCGGTTTTACTGCCGGAGAGTATAATGGCAGAACGTCCCGAATCGGAACGAATAAATTCAAGGGAAATAGAAAGAGAGACAGACAGATGGGTTGATGATATTCTTGCCGGCAGACCATCACCTGGTAGTTTCATCCGTGCGGAAACAATAACCGATACGATCAATCTTGGAGCAGTAGCCCTGCAGTCTGGCAAAAGAATCGATTTTGACGCTGATAAGGCTCAAATCATAAACGATGAAAATGCAAATAGGCTGCTATCCCGTGAGTATCGCCCCGGTTGGGAAATCTGAAAATGTCTATTTCAGATTATTCGAGCATCAGCAATAAGCCCGGAAATATTACTCTGATTTGATCGCTTCCTGCAATTTATCCCAATCTGCCAGGAACTTCTCCAGTCCAACATCAGTAAGCGGATGCTTTAACAACTGTTCTATCACGTTAAGCGGCATAGTGGCCACATCGGCACCCAGCCTTGCGGCTTCAAGTACGTGCATCGGATGGCGGATACTCGCTGCAAGTACTTCTGTTTCCAGACCATAATTTTCATAAATCTGAACAATATCCGCTATAATCGACATACCATCGTTCGACACATCATCCACTCTGCCAATAAATGGGGATATATATGTGGCCCCTGCTTTTGCAGCTACCAAAGCCTGTGTTGCTGAGAAACAAAGTGTACAATTCGTCATGATACCTTCTTCACTGAATGTTTTGATTGCCTTTATTCCATCTTTAATCAATGGTACTTTTACAACCACATTTTCAGCTATAGAAGCAATTCTCCTGCCTTCTGTTACAATATCTTCATATTTGGTTGAAATCACTTCCGCTGAGACATCACCGTCAACTATTTCACAAATTTTGGCAATATGTCCTTCAAAGTCTTTAACACCTACTTTGTAACAAAGGCTTGGATTTGTCGTTACACCATCAAGTACTCCAAGGTCATTTGCTTCACGGATTTCATTGAGGTCGGCGGTATCAATAAAAAATTTCATATATAGTGTTGAATATTTAAAATTGTTAGTTTTGATGAATATAACGAAAGTAATGAATCAAGAAAGCGAAGAATCGGTTTATTCATCAAAAATGATTTACTATTTTATACTTAACTGAACTTTAATTATATAATTAATAAAGAAATGAGCAAATCAGGATTAGGATTTACAATAGGTTTTTTCACCGGCGCAATTGTTGGTTCAGCTTTAGCACTTCTGTATGCGCCTGATTCAGGTTCCAACACGAGAGGGCGAATAACTTATCGAATGAGTTCGTACGGTGATGAGATCAATAAACTCATAAATAAATTAAAGGCGGAAAAAGAAAAAATCGCTTCGGATGCCAAACAAAAAGGTGATGATGTGGTTATCGATGCGAAAAAACGTGCTGATGACCTTATCAGGGAAGCGGAAGCACTACTTCAAAACATTGAAAAAACCAAACCAAAGAAATAGTATTGCAGCATTCTGTAATGCTAATATAATCATACAACTTTGTGTCTTCGCGCCTTTGTGGCCAAAATCAGTGTCTTCACTTGAAAAAAAAAGCCCCGGTTAACACCGGGGCTCTTTTCATTTTATTTATTCATCTTCACTTTCATCGGGTTTGTCTGCCCCAAGAGTTTCGAATACTTTGAGGATATCTTCATCCTGTTCGTCATAATCGGCTTTAGAACCAACGATAAGATCATCATACCTGCTGAGACCTGTACCGGCTGGTACTTTATGGCCAACAATCACATTCTCTTTCAGGCCGCGCAGAAGGTCTTTCTTCGCTTCAATAGAAGCCTGAGTGAGTACCTTGGTTGTCTCCTGAAAGGATGCAGCCGACAGCCAGCTCTCTGTTGAGAGTGATGCACGCGTAATTCCTAACAGGATTGGTTTGGAAATAGCTGGTTCTGCTTCCCTGGTCTGAAGTTCATCCTTGCCTTCCTTAATCAATTCATTGTTGTATTCGCGTACCTGACGCCTGTCGAGAATTTTACCTCTCTTAAGGTCACTACCACCGGGATTTGTAACCACGAACTTACCAATCAGCTCATCATTTACGTTATTGAGCTCAAATCGGTCTACCTTATCACCTTCAAGGAACATGGTATCTCCTGGGTCGGTCACTTCAACCTTCTGCATCATTGTGCGAACAATCACTTCAATGTGCTTGTCGTTAATCTTCACACCCTGCAGTCGGTATACCTCCTGGATTTCATTCACCAGATAAGACTGCACCGCAAATGGGCCGAGAATGTTAAGGATTTCCTGAGCAGAGATCGTTCCATCTGACAGAGCCTGACCAGCTTTCACAAAGTCATTCTCTTGTACAAGAATGTGCTTGGCAAGCGAAATGAGGTAACGTTTTTCATCCGTACCATCTTTGCTTTCCACAATCACTTCCTGGGAACCACGCTTTCTGCCTCCCATCTTAACAATACCGTCAATCTCACTCACAGTAGCCGGATCACTTGGGGCTCTTGCCTCAAACAACTCGGTTACACGCGGCAGACCGGCAGTAATGTCTTTCGACTTGGATGCTGCCCTTGGAATCTTGGCAAGAACCTGTCCGGCCTGTACCGGTTCACCGTCTTCGATCACAATGTGTGTTTCAACAGGAAGTGTGATTTCCCTGATTCGGTCATCAGTACCCTTAATCACAATTGTTGGAACAAGTGAACGATCCCGTGAATCGATAATTACTTTTTCGCGGTGGCCGGTTTGAGCATCGGTATCAGCGGTGTATGTGATTTCCTCAATGATATCCTTGTACTCAACCTTACCGTCAATTTCACTAAAGATAAGGGCATTATATGGATCCCACTTGCAGAGTGGCATACCTTTCAATACTCTGTCGCCTTCTTCAATAAGCATTTCAGCTCCGTACGGGACATTGTATGAGTTTAGAATTTTTCCATCCTCTCCAACTATCTTCATTTCACCCGCACGGCTTAGCACCACACTATGAGACTCTTCACCGTCGTCGAATTCAACTACACGAACATTTTCGAATTCAATCCTTCCTTCAAATTTGGCCTTGTGTTGTGAATCGGATTCAAGTCGTGAAGCCGTTCCACCCACGTGGAAGGTACGGAGTGTAAGCTGTGTTCCAGGCTCACCGATCGACTGAGCTGCGATTACACCCACTGCTTCGCCTACTTCTACGATAGAATTACGGGCCATATCGCGGCCATAACACTTGGCGCATACTCCCCGCTCTGTTTCACAGGTAAGTACAGATCTTATTTCAACTTCTTCAATTGAAGTTTCAGCTATTTTTTTGGCGATTTTCTCGTCAATAAGCTGATTGGCATCACAAATATGCTCATCTGTAATTGGATCGCGGATCTCATGCATAGACACACGCCCAATGATACGGTTTTCAAGACTTTCGATGATATCTTCATTGTCTTTCAGAGCCTGCATACGTATACCGCGCAGTGTACCGCAATCATTCTCATTAATAATGATATCCTGAGAAACATCCACAAGACGCCTTGTAAGGTAACCCGCATCAGCAGTTTTCAAAGCAGTATCTGCGAGACCTTTACGAGCACCGTGTGTTGAAATGAAGTATTCAAGTACTGTGAGGCCTTCCCTGAAACTTGAAAGGATTGGGTTTTCGATAACCTCATTACCTTGCTGCATAGAGCTCTTTTGCGGTTTTGCCATTAACCCGCGCATACCACCAAGCTGGCGTATCTGTTCTTTTGAGCCCCTTGCACCGGAATCTGCCATCATAAAAATGGAGTTAAATCCATCCTTGTCATTAGCAAGACTGTTAAAGAGTGTTTCAGACACACGGTTTGTGGTGCTAGTCCACTTGTCGATAACCTGGTTGTAACGCTCATTATCAGTGATAAAGCCCATCTCATAACGATCCTGTATTTCAGATACTTCTGCCTGAGCTTTTTCAATAAGTTCCAGTTTTGTATCCGGAATGATGATGTCTTCAAGACTGAAAGATAGCCCACCTGTAGTGGCACGCTCGAATCCAATTGTTTTCATTTTATCAAGGAATTCGGATGTCTTCGAGGTGCCTGCAGTGTTGAATATTTCACCGATCAGTACCCGCAATTCTTTCTTGCCGAGTGTTTTATTTACAAATTCAATGCCTTCGGGTACAATAAGGTTGAAAAGAACGCGCCCGGTAGTGGTTTTAATGATCTCGTATTCAGTTTCACCATGATCATTGGTTTTTGGAATACGAACATTAATCTTGGCATGTACATTTATAATACCCTGATCATAGGCTACTACCACCTCATCCATGTCGGCAAAGGTTTTGCCTTCACCCTTCTTGTTATTACCCATTTTGGTGAGGTAATAAATACCAAGAACCATATCCTGTGAAGGTACTGCAATCGGGCCGCCACTTGCCGGGCTCAGAATGTTATGAGACCCAAGCATCAAAACTGAGGCTTCCAGCACCGAATCATGGCTCAGTGGAAGGTGAACAGCCATCTGGTCGCCATCAAAGTCGGCATTAAACGCCGTACATGAGAGCGGATGCAGACGAATAGCTTTTTCCTCAATAAGTACAGGCTGATATGCCTGAATACCTAATCTGTGAAGTGTCGGTGCACGGTTCAGGAGCACCGGGTGTCCGTCAATCACGTTTTCAAGAACTTCCCAGACCACCTGGTCTCGACGGTCAACAACCTTTTTGGCACTTTTCACCGTTTTCACGTAACCACGTTCAATAAGCCGGCGAATCACAAAAGGTTTGTAGAGTTCAATAGCCATTTCCTTGGGAAGGCCGCACTCATGCATTTTGAGTTCCGGACCTACAACAATAACGGAACGCCCTGAATAGTCGACCCGCTTACCAAGCAGGTTTTGCCTGAATCGTCCGCTTTTGCCTTTCAGCATATCGCTGAGAGATTTGAGTGGCCGGTTGTTATTACGAACAGCGTTTGACTTTCTTGAGTTATCATAAAGTGAATCAACCGCTTCCTGAAGCATGCGTTTCTCGTTTCTGAGAATAACATCTGGAGCTTTAATATCAATAAGCCTCTTAAGGCGGTTATTGCGGATGATTACCCTTCGATAAAGATCGTTCAAATCTGAAGTTGCAAAACGGCCACCTTCGAGCGGTACAAGTGGCCTCAGTTCCGGTGGTATCACTGGAATTACACTCTGAACCATCCAGTCGGGATGATTTTCAGTATGTTTATTTGCAGCTCTGAACGACTCAATAACCTGCAGCCTCTTCAGCTTTTTCTTTTTACGCATTTGAGAGGTTTCACTTTTTACTTCATCTCTCAATGTGTATGCCAGGCTGTCGAGATCCATATTTGTGAGGAGAGCCTGAATGGCTTCAGCACCATCCATAACTATAAATTTATCCTCATCGTCGTCATCCAGATCGAATTGATCTTCCGGAAGCTGATCGAAGATATCAAATTTCTCCTCTTCGGAAATCAGATCACCGCGCTTGTATCCAAGGTCGCGGGCCAATCCGGGATTGATCACCACAAATGTTTCATAGTAAACAATCCTTTCAAGATTTTTGGAAGAGTAGCCCAGCAGATATGCAATCTTGCTTGGCAGGGATTTAAAGTACCAGATATGAACAATAGGAACAGTTAAGGTAATGTGTCCCATTCGTTCTCTTCGAACGGCTTTTCTGGTTACTTCAACACCGCACCTGTCGCAGATGATACCCTTATAGCGGATGCGTTTGTATTTTCCACAGTGGCATTCATAATCTTTAACCGGGCCGAAAATCTTTTCACAGAAAAGACCATCCATCTCCGGTTTGAATGTTCTGTAATTTATCGTTTCTGGTGTCAGAACTTCTCCATGCGACCGGGATAAGATCGTTTCGGCAGAAGCCAGTGAAATCCCGATATTGGAAAAGTCTTTAGTAACAGTTAATGTGTTTGTAGACGGCAAAGGAAGACCTCCGTTTTTTTATTAATTTAACAGAACAAACGTTAGTCAATATGGATTTCGAGACCGAGACCCATTAATTCACGTAATAGTACTTTGAACGACTCTGGTATATCGCCTTCGGGCAGGTTTTCACCTTTAACGATTGCTTCATATACTTTGGATCGTCCTTTTACATCATCACTTTTAACAGTGAGCATTTCTTTAAGGATGTTGGCTGCACCATATGCATACAGCGCCCAAACCTCCATTTCACCAAGACGCTGGCCTCCGAACTGGGCTTTACCCCCAAGTGGTTGCTGCGTAATGAGTGAATATGGCCCAATCGACCTTGAGTGCATCTTGTCTTCAACAAGGTGATTTAGTTTCAGCATATACATGTAACCTACAGTAGTTTGCTGATCGAGCTTTTCTCCTGTACGTCCGTCGTACAGATATACACGGCCATCTTCAGGCAGTCCGGCTTTTTTAAGCTCTTCCTGAACCTGATCGTATGAAGCACCATCAAAAATCGGTGATGCATACTTCACACCGAGTTTTTTACCGGCCCAACCGAGTATGGTTTCATATATCTGTCCAAGGTTCATCCTGGACGGTACACCCAATGGATTTAAAACGATGTCGATCGGTGTTCCGTCTTTCATATAAGGCATATCTTCAACGGGTACCACTTTAGCGATTACACCTTTGTTACCGTGGCGGCCGGCCATTTTATCACCAACCTGCATTTTCCGTTTCTTGGCTACATATACTTTTGCTTTTTGAATAATTCCAGGGGGCAGCTCGTCTCCGACCTGTATCTGGTATTTACGACGTTTTGCTTCAGTATCAATATCACGACGAATTTCACGATAATTGGCAAAGAGTAATTTCACATGCTGAACCAGAACTTCATCTGTTGCCCAGTCAATATTTTCATTGATATTTACCGGATCAAGTTCTTCAAATACTGATTTTTTGTATTTCTCACCTTTAGGTACCAACTCCACACCGTTGTAATTGTATACACCTGGTGATGTTTTATCTCTGAGAAGGCTATACATTTTATCTGCCCATTTTGAGTTGAGCTCTGTAAGCTTTCGGGTGTGCCGGTCATTTTCCTGCTCAACCATCTTCTTCTCTTCCTTACGTGAAATCTGTTCATCACGTTTTCGGCTGAAAAGTTTGGTATTGATCACCACGCCTGACACTCCTGGGGGTGTTTTAAGAGATGCATCTTTTACATCACCGGCTTTATCGCCAAAAATAGCACGCAGAAGTTTTTCTTCAGGAGTTGGGTCTGTTTCACCTTTAGGTGTGATTTTCCCAACCAGGATGTCACCATGATTCACTTTAGCACCTACCCTTACAATCCCCTTCTCATTGAGATTTCTGGTGGCTTCTTCGCTCACATTCGGGATTTCACGTGTAAGTTCTTCCTCTCCACGTTTGGTATCCCGTACCTGCTGCTCGAATTCGGTGATATGTATAGATGTGTAAACATCTTCCTGAACAATGCGCTCACTTATTACAATCGCATCCTCAAAGTTGTAACCCCTCCATGGCATGAATGCCACCAAAAGATTTCTTCCAAGTGCAAGCTCACCAATATCTGTTGAGCAGCCGTCTGCAATAGCCTGGCCTTTTTTCACCTTATCGCCAACACTTACAATCGGACGCTGATTAATCGTAGTATCCTGATTGCTTCGTTCAAATTTCTGGAGGTGATAAGTTTTAATACCATCATCAAAGAAACAGTGACGTTCCAGTTCACTTCGGTGATACTGCACACGAATCTCTTTTCCGCTCACATAGACAACTTCTCCATCTCCATCAGCGGTAATAATTGCCCTTGAATCTTTAGCTGCTCTTTGTTCAAGGCCGGTACCAACGATAGGTGATTCAGGCCTGAGAAGCGGCACTGCCTGGCGCTGCATGTTGGAGCCCATCAATGCCCGGTTCGCGTCATCATGCTCAATAAACGTAATCAGTGCAGCAGCAAGAGAGGTAATCTGGTTTGCAGATACGTCCATATACTCAATCTGTTCTGGCCTGGCAAGTCCCACATTACTGTCTCTGAATCGTGAGAAAATCGCTTCATTCTCGAATTGGTTCTCGGGTGTGAGCGGTGCGTTGGCCTGGGCGATAATGGTTTCATCTTCCTGCTCGGCTGCTAGGTATTCAACATCGCTAGTAACAACACCCTCTTTCACCTTTCTGTAGGGTGTTTCGATGAAGCCAAAGTCATTCACTTTAGCATGTATACAAAGTGAAGTAATCAAACCGATATTTGGCCCCTCCGGGGTTTCAATCGGGCAAAGACGGCCATAGTGAGTGTAGTGTACGTCTCTTACTTCAAATCCGGCACGTTCTCTCGTGAGGCCGCCAGGGCCTAATGCAGACATCCTTCTCTTATGGGTCAACTCAGCAACAGGATTTGTTTGGTCCATAAACTGCGAGAGCTGATTAGTGCCAAAGAAACTATTGATTACACTTGAGATAGTTCTTGCATTCACCAAATCCTGAGGAGTAAGCTGTTCTGCATCGCGTGAGTTCATTCTTTCACGGATGGTTCGTGCCATACGCGCAAGGCCTATCGCAAATTGCTGCCCAAGCTGTTCTCCTACCGTACGAACCCTTCTGTTGCTCAAATGATCAATATCATCTACCTGAGACTTCAGTTCCTTGAGGCGGATCACTTCCTTGATAATAGCAACAACATCTTCTTTGGTTAGATATTGAATAATCGGATCTATATCCAGTTTCAGACGTTTGTTTAGCCTGTAGCGGCCAACTTCACCAAGGTCATATTTCTTGTCACTGAAGAACAGCCTCTCAAGAACCTGGCGTGCAGTTTCCGCATCGGGCATCTCACCGGTACGGATTTGCTGATAAATTTCTCCAAGAGCCGATACATCATTATTTGATGGGTCTTTGCGGAGAGTGTTCATGATAATAGAACGTTCTGATTCTTCCGTACCGATTTTTTGCACGAGAACTTTTTTAATACCAGCGTCTTTTAGCAGGCCGTAATCATCTTCTGTTATTTCATGATCTCTCTCAAGAAGAACTTTATTATTTTTGGCTTTTGATATTTCACCTGTCTCCTCATCCACAACTTCCTCGACAACTTCAACAGTGATGTCAGTTGCAAGTCGTTTTCCAATGAGTTTATCATTGAAAGTTTTCTTTCCGCCAAATGAAACCTCTTCGGAAAGGTCGAACAAGGTAAGTATATCAAAATCGTTTGAATATCCCAGGGCACGTAAAAGTGTAGTAGCAGGTATCTTCTTTTTACGGTCGATATAGGCCCAAAGAACATCACGAATATCATTGGTAAATTCAATCCATGAGCCTTTGAATGGAATCACGCGAGCAGAATAAAGCTGCGTGCCATTCGGATGCACAGACTGACCAAAAAATACGCCTGGCGACCTGTGAAGTTGGCTTACGATAACTCTTTCGGCACCATTTATGATAAATGTTCCTCTTTCGGTCATCCAGGGCAGATCACCAAGAAACACTTCTTGTTCAATGGTTTCAGCAGCCTCATCACTACTGTCTACGGTGGAAAGCCTGAGCCTTGCTTTAAGCGGGATAGCATATGTTAAACCACGCTCCTGACATTCCCGAATATTATATTTAGGTGTATCTACTGAGTAGTACAGGAACTCAAGGATATGAGTTTCCCTGGAATCCTGGATCGGGAAGTTTTCATTAAATATACGTTGCAGGCCCTGGTTCAGTCGATCCGTCGGTGCTACATCGAGTTGTGCAAAATTATTAAACGACTCAAGCTGGATGTCCAGAAAATCAGGGTAGTCTATTACATTTTTAATTCTGCCGAATGATAGGCGGTCGGTAAACGGAATTTTCTCCATAGTATTACTCAAAAGGAAATTCTCCTTTGTGTTAAAAGAAATTGTGAGTTCTCTTTAGTTGATGTAAAGAAATTTTTTAAAATCTCACAGTTTAATAAGATGCCAAAAGCCGGCACCCAAATGGGTGACGGCTAAGGCAAAATTTGGTCTGAAAAAAGTTCTTATTTAAGCTCAATTTCAGCGCCGGCTTCCTCAAGTTTAGCTTTGAGTTCTTCTGCTTCTGCTTTTGATACACCTTCTTTAACAGTATTAGGAGCACCATCAACAAGTTCTTTTGCCTCTTTGAGGCCAAGGCCGGTAATCGCGCGTACTTCTTTGATTACAGCAATTTTCTTCGCACCGGCAGCTTTCAGAATCACATCAAATGAATCTTTCTCTTCTTCAGCTTCTGCATCGCCACCGGCAGCAGGGCCGGCAACAGCTACTGCAGCCGCAGCAGGTTTGATGTTATATTCTTCTTCAAGAATTTTAGCAAGTTCGTTTGCTTCTTTAATTGTTAGGTTTACAAGTTGTTCAGCGAGTTCTTTAACGTCAGCCATTTTATGTTCTCCGTTCGTCGGTTTATTAATTTAAAAAGTTTGAGAAGTATTTAGTTTTCGCCTTTTTCGGCGATGGTTTTAATCGCTCCGGCGATATTGCCACCCTGAGCCTGAAGACCGCCAATAACATTGGCAATAGGTGATAACAGCAATCCAATAATATCACCAATAACCTCATCTTTCGATTTCATCGAAGCAAGGATGTCTAATTGGTCTTCACTGTAAAAGTCACCGTCAATTAAGGCAGCCTTGAATTTAGGCTTGTTTTTTCCCTTAATATAATCTTTCAGTACTTTGGCAGGAGCAGCAAGTTCTTCATCCACAAATGCAAAACCATTTTGATCTTCCAGATGCGGGTAGAGCGCTTCATAACCGCCAATTGTATCCATAGCACGTTTCATTAGTGTATTTTTATACACTTTGAAGTGCACATTACCTTTTCTGAATCTTCCTCTTAACTCACCAATATCTGCGACCGACATCCTCGAATAATTCGTGATGTAAACCGCGTTAGAGCTCTGAAGTTGTTCGGTAATTTCGTCTACAATTGCCTTTTTTTCTGATAATGTCGGCATTGTTCTAACCTGTTAATTTCTAAATTGCAGTAATTGATGACCGGCTTATCGGTATGCTCGGCCCCATGGTTGTACTCAGGTGAGCACTTTTAATGTATGTGCCCTTGGATGTTGACGGTTTGAGCCTGATGATATTTTGCAGAAATGTAATCAGATTTTCCCGCAATGCATTCGACTCAAAACTAACTTTACCGACAGATGTATGTAAAATCCCGGTTTTGTCAACCCTGAAATCAATTTTGCCTGTTTTGAACTCCTTAACGGCAGCGCCTACATCCATAGTTACTGTTCCGCTTTTAGGGTTTGGCATCAGGCCACGGGGACCCAATTGCCTTCCTAACCGGCCAATTTTACCCATTACATCGGGCGTGGCAATAATGATGTCGACATCAGCCCAGCCTTCTTCAATTTTCGCAATGTAATCATCCAGGCCTACATGATCGGCTCCAGCCTCTTTCGCTTCATCCTGTTTTGCTTCATTTACCAAAGCAAGTACACGAACGGATTTTCCAGTACCGTGAGGGAGCGAAACAGTTCCACGAACCATCTGATCGGCGTGGCGAGGGTCAACTCCTAACCGAAGATCGAGATCAACAGACTCATCAAATGCAGCAGTGCTTGTTTTTTTAACAAGATCACATGCCTCTTCGATGGTATATTCCATCTCACGATCTATCAATTCGGCAACCTTCTGATATTTCTTACCTTTTTTTGCCATATTTAAATCCTATTATTTATCTCGGATTACCCGCAATCCCATGCTGCGTGCGGTACCGGCAATCATTTCGGCGGCTCTCTCAACATCATATGCGTTGAGATCTTCCATTTTTTGTTCTGCAATTTCCTTACACTGACTCCAGGTTACCCTGCCCACTTTTGCGCGGTTTGGTTCACCAGAGCCCGATTTGATTTTTGCAGCCTGTTTGAGAAGTACGGCAGCCGGTGGAGTCTTTGTTTTAAAAGCGAAAGACTTATCGGCATATACGGTTATCTCTACCGGAATGATTGTACCAACCTTATCCTGGGTGCGTGCATTAAATGCTTTACAAAACTCCATAATGTTGATCCCTGCCTGACCTAAAGCCGGCCCAACAGGTGGAGCAGGGTTTGCCTGCCCGCCAACGATTTGAAGTTTTAGCACTCGTTCTATTTTTTTTGCCATATAGAATCCATTAGCGATTCATTCTTCTGTTTGCTGCGTAATAGCTCACGTTTAAGTTCTTAAGTGGTTGATTCAACCTGATTCAGATCAACTTCAACCGGAGTTTTTCTGCCGAAGATACTTACAAGTACCCGAAGTTTAAGCTTATCGGGTAAAACTTCTTGAACAGTACCATCGAACTCTTTGAAGGGACCATCAATGACTTTGACGAGGTCGCCTTCCCTGAACGGGATTGCAACTACTCCGCCTTTTTCAGCCAGTTCCTGATTGTCATAAACACGCCCAAGAATTCGGTCTACTTCTGTTTGTTTGAGAGGAGTAGGAATAACATCGCTTCTTCCAGCTTTTAAGAAGCCTAAACTGGAAGGTGCGGATTGTACAAGGTTATTCACTTCCTCATCATACCGGGTCAGGAGAAGTATGTACCCGGGAAAGAAGTTCTTTTCTTTGGTTCTTTTTTTTCCAGACCTGATCTCAACGATCGTTTCGGTTGGAATCAAAATTTCTTTAATTTTATGGCCGAGATCAAGGTCAGCAATTTCTCTTTCCAAATACTCTTTTACCTTTTTCTCGTGGCTTGAAAAACAACGTACAACGAACCAGTTGTAACCGTTATTTACGTTTTCTTTTTCAGTACTCATCATCTATATATCGCATCCAGAATAGTGCTGTAAACCTGATCTACTCCGAATATGAATGTGGAAACTATTATAGTAAAAACAATTACGATTATTGTATTATCGATAAGTTCCTGCTGAGTTGGCCATGAAACTTTAGCCATCTCTTTACGAACATCTTCAATAAATTTTTTAATCTTTTTCATAAGTAATCTATTTAACCGGATTGCACGGGTGGAGAGACTCGAACTCCCGACACCTGGTTTTGGAGACCAGTGCTCTACCAACTGAGCTACACCCGTAAATACTGGCAAGGCATCACATCAAACGTACTGCCTTGCC
>PWLN01000062.1 GCA_003559375.1 Balneolaceae bacterium
GCTCCACTTTTGGGTGATGCAACGCAATTCAATCAGATGCTGATAAATATCAAAAAGGAATTTACAACAGAACAATAATGGACTTACATAAACTCATCGATTATGCGAAAGAACTTCCGCGATCCCCAAGACGTCCCGTAGATGAGATTATGTTAACTGCTGTTTGATAAAATTACAGTATTACCATATTCATCTGGCTTTTTTAATCACCTTTACGATAGCTTTAAATGCAGCACTGTGGCCGAAACCACTTAATTGGTTCACAGTACCCGAAAAGTAAAGGTCGGTTTCGGGATGGTGAAATGCAAAAGCACCCGATTGCCCCCAGCAGCCGATAATTTCCCTTATCGGTTTAATAGGTGCTATAAATCGCGGAGTCCACAGTTTTTCAAGGCCTATCCCAAAATAAAATTGCCCTGGAAACCAGATTAAGTTCCATTTTTTCAATTCTTCAATCTCTTCTTTGGGAAAAAACCGGCTGTTAAAAAAAGCTTTCAGGAATATCATCAGTTCCGAAGCGGTAGAAACCACACCCCCTTCAGCTGTAACAGAGGCAATGAAATTTGGGAGGTGAATTTGTTTGTTTTTGTAATACATGCGTGCCGGAGTCTGATCATTCACATCTTTAAATGCATAGGTTTCCTTCAATCCAAGCCTGTCAAAAATTTTGTCCTGGAACACAACAGCCAGTTGATTTCCGGTAATGGTTTCGATGATGCGGCCAAGGAGCTGAAAGTTGGTGTCAGAATAGCGGGCTTTACCTTTTTGTCCAGGCCTGAATTTCGGGGTAAGATTTTTTACATGATCCAGCGTTCTTTCAAGCGGCCATGGCTCATCTTTCCCTCCGAAAAGGTCATCGGCTGCCGTTTTGCCATCAGTTTGCTTATGTGAGAAATAATCCGGAATCCCCGAGGTATTGGATAGAAGGTGAGCGATGGTGATCTGATCTGTGTATTCAACGCCATTCAATACATGTAATCCATCCAGATAATTTTCAGGAAAGTACTGAGTAATTGTATCATCCAGCTTCAGTCGGCCTTCGTTTCTGAGTATCAGTATCAGGGTTGTGATACATAATTTGGTAACGCTGGCGATAAAAAAGCGGTTATCTTTTCGCAGATCACCAGCCGCACCCAGAAAGGATACACTCTTATCTCCGCTTTCAACACAGAATATGGCACCATAAACGTTTCTGTTTTTGATCATGTTCTGAGTAATGGTTTTCAGAAATGATTCTTGTAATTTATTATCCGGCATGGTTTTTCATTGATTAAGATATTTAATTGTTTATTTATGATACCATATTCTCCAGCCCTTTACATCTCAACAACGGATATCCGATACTTATCCTGGCTAAAAAGCTTCACCTAAAGTAATATACAGCCCGGTGGTATTCGGGCCTGCTGCAAAATCGACTCGAAGGTTCGTGGTATCACCGGGATTAAGATTGAATCTTAAGCCGCCACCAGCGGTCCACTTTGTCAGATTCATGTCGATTTCATTCAGGTTAGGCCAAACATTACCAACTGCACCAAAAAGTGCAAATCCAATTCGTCCTTTAATATGTTGCCTGAATTCGGATTGGATCTGCAATGAATGATTGTCCCGGTACCTTCCGTAGTAGTAACCTCTCATGATTTGACTGCCTCCGATAGCTGCAAGATCAAGAAATGGAGTATCACCTGTAGTAACCTGTATAAGTGTATGAAATCCCAGTACAGATTTTCCGTCTCCCTTCAGGTCGAAATATTTTCTGCCATCCATACGGAACTGGTTGTATGTGAACGAAGTCCCGAATAGCTGCGGGTGGAAAGTAACCATTAACTCAAGAAAATGGTTTTCTGTGGGTGTCATAATGCTATTTCGCTTATCCCACCTGATGGCTCCGCCAATACCAACAGCATTGCCGCCATCCTGTCCCGTTAAACCCACAGGCGTGTATGGCTCATTATCGTAATCAGTAAATGTAAAATCATAGGTATTGTACCAGCGAACGATCGGGCCTGCATAAAAGGAATTCTTCACTCTCTTCAGCCCCATAAACCTGGTGAGGAACATTTTATATTCAACACTGATCTGGTCGTCACTCATTGTATCCGGCCCGATTCCCCAGTAATTGACAGGAAAATAATATGCAAAGAAGGTGGCGGCAAGAATCCAGGATTCTTCCGGTAGAATCACAGCCGGAATCAATTCTACCAGAATCTGATTATTTAGGGTGTAAATGGATGAGAGAACAATATTTGAGGGACGTGTTTCCGGTCCGGCACCTGATGGCTTAAACTGCTGCATGGCAACCGCACCAAACATAAAACTTGTTTCAGGTGCCGACCCAAGAACAGGCAATAATGTAAGCCGGTTTGTATAGGTGGTATCAGCAGTTTCAATTTCATTTACATGTTGGCCGATTGTTTGATCCGGCAACAAAACTGAAAAAAACAAAATGTTCAAATAAAGGAAAGTCGTCTTAATCATAATTGCTTTTTGTGAGTTTTCAGGACCATGCCTTGATTTCTTTATCTATCGGTAATTTTGTAATCTTGCTTAATTTTTTTGGTCCGAAATATGCAATAATTGAAATGGCAGAAATCACAAAAATCATGGCGAGTATCGGGAAAGCTTCATTTTCAATCATATTTACTGCGACATTAAGAAACAGATGAAACAGTGTTGCTATGAGAAGGCTTCCACCGGAACTATTACAAGCGGCTGTTACCATAACTGAGAAAGAGACCCCAATCAGCATATATGCCCAGTAGGGTATAGCTTCAAAACCAAGCCCTGCAAACCACAGTGGCAGATGCCAGAGTGCCCAGATTATGCCAAGTATGATACTTGCATTTAGTGCATTCATACGCAGCTGTAGCCTTGGCAGGGCAAAACCTCTCCAGCCAAGCTCTTCACCCATTGCTCCTGTAATCGTAATAAGTATCAATAATCCGATGAATTGTGCAGGATCAGCGAAGAGTTCTGTATATGGTGAATAGCTGTATATCAGCTGATAAATAATAATGGTAATGAACCCGAATAAAATTGGTGAAAGTGCAAGCAGATACCAGCCCGGGTGCATGTTCCATTTCAGCCATCCTCTCAGAAGTGCCTTGATGTTGCCTTTTCGTTTGATGATGAAACCAAGTACAATAAAGGCTGCGATGTTAGGCATCCAGGATCCGATGATCAGAAGAATTTCTAACTGAAGTTCAGCAGACAACACACCAAAATGCTGAGCGACCGGCAGAGCCATAACCGCCCAGGCTAGTAGAAACGCGATAATAAAAAAAAGAATCAGGGGTTTGTCTGTTTTATTCATTACTTCCTCATAGTTTTAAGCCGATAATAACTTGAGGTACAAAAATGGGACTTTTGATATCCTCATGGAAGCCAGGTGGCTTGTTGGTTCTCAATAATCCAAAACCAATGCCCGGTGCAGGCTGAATAAACAGTTTCCGGTAGATAACAAATTTGTAACCGATCTTGATTTCACTCCATAGTTCCACACCACGATAGTGTGAATCTGTAACATCTGAGTACATCGGGTTGTATGCCGGCCAAAATTCTGCTTCCAGATGCAAATTCTTCCATATATAGTATCGATAGCCAACAATAAGGGTTATAGCATTTGAAGTGATGCTTCCACTCGTAAAATTCTGAAATGCCGGCCCAAAGAAGTATTCATGTTTACCTCCCGGATTGTAACTGATATGAACCTGATAAATCCGCGCAATGGGATATGTGAGACTGGTTCCCACACTCCATTCCGAACTGTTTCCTGTATTCTGAGCTTGTACAGAACAATGATCAGTCATCAACAATATGGATGTGAGGAATGCTGAAAAAAGTATAGTTTGTATTTTCATTCTTGCACTAATATTGTTTTTAATCACTTTCATCAACGTGAATTCTTTCCCAGTTAGATCTCATCCGGAAACTGGCATCGTGATCTGGCTGGATTTCTGCACTCCAATGGTACGTTGTTGGCCATTGCCTGAACATTGGTTCAACCGTATAGAGAAATCGAAGGGAGAGTTTGCTTGCATTAGGTACCCAGCCACCCGATGGTATCATCTCAACTGACAGCAAATCACCTGAACGTGTCACCTTGTACTCACCCCGGATGAATCCTGTGGATACATCACCTGATATTTCAAATCGGCCTTCCGCAACTTCTCCTTCAAATACCTCAAGGTTTGGGAAAGCGGGAGAAAAAGCCAGTGAAATGGTATGATGGCCGTGTATTCGTAAAATTTTCAGAATTTCGGGTACATTCCGGTTTAAAGCCAACTCAATGATGTGATCATTATGATGAACAGTAAGATTCTCATTCCAGGAAATACGATTCATAATTCCATCAAATGCAGGATTCAGTGTTGCAATGAGCGGATCAGGGCAATAGCGGGCAAAGGTCATCCGTGTAAAATCGAGAGGAAGGGGAAGTAAATCCGTTGTGTGATTCCGCCCGTTGATTGTGACGCTCAGTTCGGTGTTGTTTCTTCTTACAAAATAAAAATCATGCAGCAGAATGAGCGGCATCGCTGAAGGATTTTCGGCAGCCAAACCCATTGGCGCCAATAACCCGAATGGTTTACGGGGCCGGGTGCTGTTTTCGGTAATTTTTAACCTGATCAGCCTGCCATAGATATCCTCAAAACTCACCGCCGCCTGCGCTCCCTGATCATTAATCTCTAACATGGCTTCCTTCATTTCGCGTACAACCAAATTTTTCAAGCCCTGTCCGGCAATATCGTATCCATCGGGATCGGGCGAAATGGGGGGCTGATGATACACATCAACCATGCCATCAGACCGCCAGGCGATAACCAGCATACCGGTACCGGTTATCTCATCATCAAACACCTGTGGTTCAAACCCGATATAGATACTGTCGGGGTCGTTTTCGATATTTACCAGCAATAACCGCTCCATCGGAATAATGCTGATTTCAAACGGATTCATGAAGTGCGAAAAATAATCCTTATCGGCTGAATCGTATCTCTCTTCATATGATGCCATAGTAATTTCACCAGACATTATTGAAACAGGCGGAGTATACCGGATAAAAAATGTGATGATCAGCATCAAAATGATCATGTTCGGGATGCTCCCATATCGCGCATCTTTCCAGAATGCGAAAACAGTTACTTGCGAAAGTATAGTGCCGGTAATTGCAGGAATCCACCAGGCGCTTATGTTCAACAGCAATAATACCCCGGCAAGAATCAGAATGAAGGCAGTAATGAACCAAATAATGCCCCAGACCCTGCTAATGGGCAAGGTGAGTTCTTTGACTTCAGCCAACCCAAATGATTTCACAAAACCAATGATATGGATGAATCCGTGAATCAGAATAATACTAATGAGCGCTATTTTCATGGTCATATTCTTGTTTGAAGCACTTGAGTTGAAGGCTTCCGGTCAATAAGTCTATTTAATCAGGTGTCAGCTGCATGGTGAATGTTGCGTCGCAATCCTGTAATTTCTCCTTCCCAGTAAGTAAAATCTCCCCCTTCAAGATGCCACGTTGCAAATACTTTACCAGGAAGCCAGAATCCATTCGTTACTGAATATTCTCCCAGGGTTATACTAAAAGCTTTTGTTTCATATTTACCCTTGGCTACTTCGAACGGCCGGTCATCACTCTCAAAACGGATATACTCACCTTTATCATTAAAGTGAAATCTGCCACTCACTGTAATGTTCTTATTATGAAGTGTGCCCTTGGCAGAATAATCATTAATGGATTCCCAGGTTATATAATTTTGCAATGCTATTGTTGGTTCAAGCAGTGCCTCTGCAAGCAGAATTACTGCGCCACCAAGCGCAACTTCATTGGAAGAATTGTCGAATACCGTAATCATTTTTGCCAGTTTGCCGTACATATGGCCTGAACCGTTGTGATACTTGTCGCGCCCTTCAAAGGGAATGAAGCCAGCCATCCGGGCATGCATATAGGCCAGGCGTGCACATGCTGATGAAAAATTATACTGATAGGTATCAAGCGGCATCCACTTTTTATTGGGTGATAGCTTTATTTTTGTGTCAGTCCACAGCACTTCAGTTGCATCCGATAATGGAGTATCGACAAATCCGCTATTATCCAAATATCTCCGTACTGCTCCGGGTATTTGGGAAATATTCTCTTCCTTAATAAAATCCTGTTTGAGTTCTGATATTTCCTGTAGTTGTTTTACTTCATGATGAAATATTTTATCAGGCGATTTGTAAGTCTTAAATAAAAATAGATTTGCCATTCCTTTGATATCTATCTTGATTAAAAAAAGGATCGTAACATAAAATGTAATAACAGGACTAATTTCCGGAAATCAGGATATTACGGTATTTCTGATAGGGAAGATTCTGATGGTTGAAGCTATAATGAATGATTCTGAATCTTGTTTTTGTTCATCAATAAATAATTTCCAATGAAGCCGAAGTACTCTTGAAGGTTTATATATACTTATCAGCAATACTTTTCATATTCGGACTAATGCTGATTAACTCAGATAAGTCTGATGCCCAGGACATTTCACTCGAAGCCGAAACAGGACTGGTTTGGTTCAGCCGTAATGACGTACGTATTCCCAATGAAGGTGGGACAGATTTCAACATGCTCGATCTTATTGGTACCGGTTCAGTACCTTACTACAGAGTCAGTATTTCTTTCACATTAGGTGAGCGCCATACAATCAGGACTCTGCTGGCACCGCTCAGCAAAATAGGTACGGGCTCTTTTGAAAGGGAGACAGTTTTTGAAAATAC
>PWLN01000089.1 GCA_003559375.1 Balneolaceae bacterium
TATGCAAGTGAGATAGCAAGAAGGGCCGAGGTGAGTAACGGGTTAATGTCGAGAATAGAAAACGGTAGAACCATTCCATCGTTGCCTGTTTTACTATCAATATTCAGGGCACTGGAGGTGGATCCCGGCACATTTTTTACCAGTGTTATGCCAAACGGTTTTTTTAAGTATGCTGTGATTAAACCATCAGAGTACGAAACGATTGAAAAAGAAGATGAGGTGAGCGGGTTTCACTACGAACTTATTTTAACCAAAGACCTTAAAACTATAGGTGTAGAGGTGGTATTGCTCACCCTGGATCCCGGTTGTACAAGAAATACCGTAGAGACAGACGCGTTCGAAATGAAATACATCATATCCGGAAGATGCGACTATGAGATAGACGGCGAAATAATAAATCTCGAGACGGGTGATTCACTTTTTTTCGATGGCCGCTTACCCCATGTACCAAGAAATCCCTACGGTGAGTCATGCAAAATGCTCGTTTTTTATCTGTTCACTGAGTAGAGAATGGACAATAGACAATAGACTATTTATGAGGACTTACCCCATTTTTTAGATCATCGCCTTACTTATTTCCTTCATTCTTTTGTCTTGATACCACATAGTGATCCCTTCGGGGCAAAAGAATCAAAAAATCAAGGCGGTGAATCGCTTGTCGGCGGGCTTTTCATCCACGCGGCACCATTTGCCATCTGCCGTCTGCCATCTCATGCCTGCTTTGCATGTAACGAAACTGTTAATTTATTGAAATTTATCTGTAACCTTGGTCTTGTTCCTATCATTTAACCGGAATTTATATATATTCAACCTTCAATTTTTGATATAGCATCTGTTTGTAAGGTGAATTATTCAGTGATTCATTTTCCGGTTTTTCCTTATACGGGAAACAGGGAGTTGGCACATTCAATTGTATCTAAGTCTACAGATGTTTCATTGATAAAGAGGAAGATCATCCAAATGAACCGGATCAAATGAATTCAAACCTGCAATCAGAAGGAGATATCAATATCACTCCTGCAAGGAAAAGATGGGCGGAGAAGAATATTGATGCTCAGACGAAGCGTTTGCTTGACGAGGATGCTTCCTGTTTTTTACATCAAACTTTATCCACTCCATGTTTGAATGTAATAGAATCTTGTTCAGGCTCCAGAATCACTTTGTCAACAGGGCAAAGCCTTCTCGATTTTCACGGAAACTACATTCATAACCTTGGTTTTGGCCATCCTGAAATTATTGAGGCGATCACAGAAATTTTGCCCAAACTGAGTTTTAGTACCCGCCGTTATACAAACAGGTATGCCATTGATCTTGCAAAAAAGCTTACCAGTTACACACCCTCCTTAACCAGGGTGCTGTTTGCCCCCGGGGGGGCAGAGGCCATAAGCATGGCGATCAAAGTGGCACGGGCTGCAACCGGCAGGCATAAAACCATCTCCATGTGGGATTCTTTTCACGGAGCTACCCTTGATGCGATATCAATAGGAGGAGAGGCTGTTTTTCGGAAAGATATTGGTCCGCTGATGCCCGGAACCCACCATGTTCCACCTCCTAACCCTTCCGAATGTCCATTTCATTGCGGAAACCAATGCAATCTGAACTGTGCCGGTTACATCGAATATATCCTTGAAAAGGAAGGGGATGTTTCGGCTGTAATTGCAGAAACCATACGTTGTGCACCGTTTATACCTCCAAAGGAGTACTGGCAATCTGTACGCGCGGCATGCGATCGCCATGGGGCTGTACTGATTTTAGATGAGATTCCACATGCACTGGGAAGAACAGGTAAAATGTTTACGTTTCAGCATTACGGAATAGAACCCGATATGGTTGTGATTGGAAAAGGGCTTGGTGGCGGAATCATGCCTTTTGCGGCATTAATTGCAAAAGAAGAGTTTAATGAAAAGATAAAAAATCAGTCGCTTGGCCATTTCACACATGAAAAAAACCCTGTTGCCTGTGTTGCTGCTTTAAAAATGCTCGAGATTATTGAACGTGACAATTTACTTGAACATGTACATGAAATGCATCGCTATTCCATGAAGATAATGACTGAAATGAAGGAAAATCATCCATTTATTCATGATACCCGGGCATTAGGTTTAATAATGGGTATAGAGCTTCGGCATCCGGAAAACGGAGCCAAAGCTGCTGATTTGGCTGAAGCTGTAATGTACCGAAGCCTTGAACTGGGACTTAGTTTTAAATGCTCAATGGGTAATATTCTCAACCTCACGCCTCCCATCAATGTGAGTAAAAATGAACTTGAGGATGCATTTACAATCATCAATCAGGCGTTAGCAGAGCTTTCATGAAGCAAACTCAAGTGAAGGAGTGGCTGCAAAATCAGCCGGGATGGCTGTTTTCACTCTATGCGATTATGGCCGCATTTAGCACCTATGCATGCATGTATGTGTACAGGCGTGCCTACACAGCTGCGGGTTTTGAAGGGCTGGAGTTTCTCGGCATGGAACTGAAAACGGTTCTTATCATATCACAGGTTTTTGGATATACCCTTTCCAAATTTCTTGGTATAAAAGTTATTTCGGAAATGACACGGGATAAACGCGGTATCAGTATCATTGTGCTGATCCTGATTGCCCATGCATCGCTTCTGATGTTCTGGCTGGTTCCCGTACCTTACTCCATCATATTTCTGTTTCTGAATGGCCTGCCCCTTGGAATGATCTGGGGACTTGTTTTCAGCTACCTGGAAGGCCGTCGAAACACCGAATTGCTGGGAGCAGGACTCAGTGTCAGTTTTATCGTTTCATCCGGAATGGCCCGCAGCACCGGATCTTATGTGATGCTGGAATGGGGTGTATCGGAATTTGCAATGCCGTTTATAACCGGTTTGCTATTCATTATTCCACTGGTTTTCTTCGTCTGGATGCTGGAACAGGTTCCTCCGCCAACCGCCCACGATGAACTGCAGCGGGTAAAACGGGTTCCGATGAACCGAATGGAGCGCTGGGTTTTTTTCCATCAGTTTGCACTTGGTATCACTGTGCTGACTTTGGGATACATGGGGCTTACAGCATACAGGGACCTGCGCGACAACTATGCACTGGAAATTGTGTCAGCCATCGGATACGCAGATGACTTCACGATATTCGCACGTACAGAGGTTCCTATTGCCTTCATTGTGCTGATTGTTATGGCATCTATCATGCTCATAAAAAACAACAGAAAAGCACTGATGGTAAATCACTATATCATCGGGTTTGGATTTATTCTAATAGGAATATCCACTCTTATGTTCCAGCAGCAAATGATAACCGGTTACTGGTGGATGGTACTTGTCGGGCTTGGTTCCTATCTTGGTTATGTACCTTTTAACTGTATTCTTTTCGACCGCTTTATAGCAACATTCAGAACCATGGCAAACGCAGGGTTTTTAATCTATATCGCAGATTCATTTGGTTACCTTTCCAGTGTAGGAGTACTGTTGTATAAGAACTTTGGACAGGCAGACGTTAGCTGGTTCGACTTTTTTGTGAATTTTTCATACTTCACCTGCTTTACAGGCATCGCATTAACTGCAATTTCATTCTTATACTTTACCTTTAAAAAATTGCCTGTGATCAGGAATGCGCCTCCTCAGGAGAATGAGGTATAAGCATTCCAGAATTTTCATAAATAAATAAACCTTTTATTGTTATCCAATTAATCATTTTGAAAACATGAATGTCGATAGTTTTCCTGATAACCCATATCTGTTATTAACTCCCGGCCCGCTTTCTACAACCAAAACCGTTAAAGCTGCCATGCTCAGGGATTGGTGTACCTGGGATGATGATTATAATTCAATTGTGCAGGAAATCAGAAAAGAACTTGTATCTCTTGCAGTAAATTCTGTCGAAAAGTATACAGCTGTATTAATGCAAGGCAGTGGCACCTTCTCTGTGGAAGCAACAATTGGCTCGGCCGTGCCGCCGGGCGGGAAACTGCTTGTTCTTGCTAACGGGGCATATGGTGACCGGATTGCAACGATCGCAAAGGTTTTAAATATTCATCTTGCTGTAATAGACTCAGGTGATACAGGCCCTGTTAATCTGGAGGATCTGGAGAATAAACTTGCACAGGATGAGGATATTACACACGTAGCGGTGGTTCATACAGAAACAACAACAGGAATGCTGAATCCTGCTGAAAAGATTGCCGGAGTTGTAAAAAAACATAACAAAGTATTTATCCTTGATGCTATGAGCAGTTTTGGCGGAATTCCACTGAATATGGAAGAACTCGGGATTGATTTTCTTGTAAGCAGTGCGAATAAGTGCATTCAGGGTGTGCCTGGTTTCGGGTTTGTTATAGCAAAAAGAGATGCTATGGAAAAAATCAAAGGATATGCCCGTTCTTTGTCACTGGATCTATACAGCCAGTGGAAAACCATGGAGGATCAGAATGGAAAATGGCGCTTCACATCTGCAACACATGTAGTTCGGGCTTTCCGTCAGGCACTGGATGAGCTGCACGAAGAAGGAGGGATTGAAGCACGATACCGCCGGTACCATGAAAACCAGATTACACTTGTGAGTGGCATGAAGGAACTCGGATTCAAGCCATTGCTTCCCGATGAACATCACTCACCCATTATTACCACATTTCTGTCGCCGGACTCAAAAGAATATGAGTTCAAGCGATTTTATGATGAATTAAAGAAGCATGGGTTTGTAATCTATCCGGGTAAAGTTACAAGGTATGAATGCTTCAGGATCGGAAATATTGGCGAGGTCTACAAAGAGGATATTAACAGGCTGCTGGAAGCTTTGAAGGAATCCATGTATTGGAATAAAAACATTTAAAAAAAACCAGATGTGATGAAAAACCCGAGTAAACATTTATCATTCACGATTTATTTGATTGGCACAATCCTGATCTTTTCACTCTTTTTGTCATGTGACGAGACAGAAGAACCGGTTTACCAGGATAGGGAGATTTATGTATGGTCGCATAATGATTATGAGCAGGAGAGGCCGTTATTTCAGGCTCTTGAGCTTGGCTTTCAGATGATTGAAGCAGATATCCATTTGATTGACGGTGAGTTACGCGTGATTCATGATCATCCTGAAAACCCGGAAGAAGTCCCGGTTCTTGAAGAGCAGTACATCAGGCCTTTAGTTGAAATCATACGGCAAAATAATGGAGTAGTACTTCCGGAGAGCAATGTACCGTTTTATCTGGTGATTGATGTGAAGACGGAAGCTGAATCTTCTTTCAGCGAATTGATGAACGTACTTGAACCTTACCGCAGTTATTTTACCCGTTTGGAGAATGGAGAATGGATTGACGGCCCGATACATTTACTGATCTCCGGTAACAGGCCGCAGCTTGATGCTGGTGATGCCGATAGAATGGCTTTCATTGATGGCAGGCTGCCGGATATTGGCCGTGGCCTCCCAACTGATTTGATTCCGTTGATCAGCGATAACTGGAGAAATCATTTTGCATGGGATGGCACAGGAGATATAACCGAAGAGGAATTCGAAAAGTTACAATCTTATGTAAGGCAAACCCACGAAGAAGGAAAAATCATACGTTTCTGGGCAACGCCCGACAAAGTTGCGGTATGGGATGTTCTGATTCGCGCCGGGGTAGATGTAATCAATGTGGATGATCTGGAAAAGATGAGAAACTACCTTGATGGCAACCTATAATATCCCGCCTTCAAATCTCAGACGGCGCAAGGACTACAGATGGCGCAAGCTTCTTGCTTGTGCCTCACACAGCCAGAATCAGATGGCGCAAGCGTCACAACCAGATATAGATGGCGCAAGTGTCCCGTTTATCCCAACGGGGGATGTGCCTCCCACATCCCGCATCATAAACCCTAACTTAACATACACAACAATAACAGGAACACTAATCAAAATCATATAAGATGAATCGTAAAGAATGGCTAAAAAGTATGGGACTGTCCGGGCTTGTTATCGCTTCCGGGCCTTTTAGCATCCTGAAAGGGACTAATGAAGTAAAAAATTCCAAAAGGGTATTAAGAATTGCCCATATCACAGATCCTCATATCCATTCCGGCGGAAATTCCGGGAACTGGACAAGAGAATGTATACGCCATCTGCAGAGCCTGGAAGACAAGCCTGATATGATTTTTAATGGTGGAGATTCTATCAATGATGCCCTGCGGCAGGATGAGGAAAGCGTGATTGAACAATGGGATATCTGGGAAAAAGTGATGACAGAGGAAATTACCCTGCCTGTTGTAAGCTGTATTGGCAATCATGATGTATGGGGATTGCAGGAGAAAATAAATGATCCACGTTACGGGAAAAACTGGGCAGTTGAAAAACTCGGCCTGCCACACAGGTATTATAGTTTTGAAAAAGCAGGATGGCATTTTATAGTCCTCGACAGTACCCACAAGAGGGAAGATGGCAGCTGGTATACAGCGAGGTTAGACGAAGAGCAATTCGGCTGGCTCCAAAGGGAACTTCAAAATGTGCCTGATGATAAACCTGTGCTCATTTTCTCGCATATTCCCATTATGTGTGCAGCCTCATTCTTTGACGGTGACAACGAACAAACAGGTAACTGGGTAATACCCGGTGCCTGGGTCCATATCGATGCCAGAAGAATTGTAGAGCTCTTTTATCAGCACAAAAATGTAAAAGTCTGTATCAGCGGGCATATTCATCTCCTCGATAAAGTGGTGTACAATGATGTGACATACTATTGTAATGGGGCAGTGAGCGGA
>PWLN01000405.1 GCA_003559375.1 Balneolaceae bacterium
GTAAACAACAAAATGATAAGTAAACCCATAAACTGACTGGCGATAATCAGAATGAAGAAGGAATAAAAAAACATCGCAGCCAGTTCAATTCCCTGTATGGAGCGCCACCACGTTTTTGCATTTATTTCTGCAAACAACTTCAGCATTTATTCAAAAATTAACTTCCTCACATCAACTCCGGATAGTACCTTTTGTGATATGATTTATCATAGAAAAGTAAAATCTGTTATTAAAACCGTATACCGGCAACCAGTGACAGGGACCGATGCCTGAACCGCACTAAATCCCTGATTTCAGGTTCATCTTTAAAAACGTTTGATGCGCCAAATGAACTCCTGATTTGTCCAAAAAAGATGGTATCAAAAAAGGTTAGATCAATACCAGCACCTGCTACAACAGAAAAATCAAGCGGTTTGGTCCGGTCATCAAGATCTCGGCGTTCATCATCCGAACGCACTCTTTCAGCATTGACCATAAAACCTACTGATGGCCCAAAAAGCACATAACCAGAAACGAAATCAACTACATCATAACTGATTTTTCCAAGTACCGGCACTTCGATATAGTCAAATTCAAATACCACTCCAGAGAGGAACTGTGGATCTGGATTTTGGAAGCCTTTCTGTGAAAAGAATACACCCGTTTCAACTCCTGTTTTGATTTGATAGGGCAAATCCAATGGGATGGATATGTCTGTAGTCAATCCAAAGGAGATTCCATATCTTGTTTCGGAAATAAAATCAGAGGCAAACACATTTGATGAACTTACACCGGCCATAGCTCCAAATCTAATACCCGGCCTTCGTACTGTTCGCGGTATCTCTGGTGTAATCTCATGAACAACAGGTTCTTCAGAAGGCCTTGTTTCAATTTCTTCTTCAATACTGTTAAACCAATCGAAATATTCGCTTGTAACTACTTGCTGAAGTACTGCGTTTCTGGTGCTGGTTTCGAGTGACAGTAATACATCGATTTCATTAATATCAGGGTAGGTATCTGTTAGAAAATAAACACCTTCATTAAGATGTATTACAATTCCAACACCTTCCTTAAGCTCAATTAATTCAATTTCATGAATCAAATCCAACTGTGTTACCGGAATGATACCCGCTACACTAAAGCCTGGCGATGAAAGTTCCATCAATATGGTACTTTCATCAGGTCGCAATATCCGGTAATTCTGAACCATTTCAGTGAGATGATACCGCAAAACATAACCGCGTGAATCAGCTCTTTCAACGATAGATATTCGCTCAAGCCTTGGCTGTGCATCTGCGATGTTTAGTCCTGATTGCAAATAAATTAATATGAAAAAAAATGCGATTGCAGCTCGCCTCATTATGAAGTAAACTCTGTAGGGTATAATTATTTTTATCAAGGTTGTAATATCTGCAATTTTTCTGAACTTTCTATTTCACTAAGAGTTTACACGATGTTTTCATTGAATTGTGAAGAATTTAGAGCAAAACCGTTTACAATAAAACATCCCTTAGAAAACGTCCGGTATAACTATGATCAATTTTTACTATATCCTCAGGTGTACCGGCTCCAACAATTTGCCCCCCGCCAAAGCCGCCCTCAGGCCCAATATCTATAATCCAGTCGGCTGATTTCATAACATCCAGATTATGCTCAATGATAATTACAGAGTGACCATTATTCACAAGTTGATTGAATGACCGCAAGAGTTTTGCAATATCCTCAAAATGAAGTCCGGTAGTGGGTTCATCAAAAATGTAAAGTGTTTTTTCAGTCCCTGATTTGGATAAAAATTTTGCCAGTTTCACCCGTTGGGCTTCACCGCCTGAAAGTGTTGTAGCACTCTGGCCCAGCCTTAGATAGCCCAGGCCCACATTTTCCATAGGCTGAAGTTTATTGATAATGACTGCCTCATCCACAAAAAATTCTATCGCATCACTGATGTTCATCTCAAGAACATCATGAATATTTTTGCCGCGGTACTTAATCTGCAAAATATCTTTTCGAAAACGAGTTCCTCCACATTCTTCACAAACCAGCTCAATATCGGCCATAAACTGCATTTCGATCTTCTGAAGACCTTCTCCCTGGCATGCCTCGCAGCGCCCACCTGGCACATTGAATGAAAAATGCCCCGGGGTATAGCCCATAATTCTGGATTGCCGGGTACCTGCAAACAGATCCCTGATTCCATCAAATGCTTTGGTATAAGTGGCCGGATTTGAACGGGTGGAACGACCGATGGGGCTTTGATCCACCATTTCCACTGACTCAATATTGCGGATTCCGGACACACCCCGATTTCTTCCAACTTTCTCTTTCCACGTTCCCAGTTTTTTTTGAACCGAAGCGTAGAGCGTATCATGTACAAGAGTGGATTTACCGGAGCCGGATACACCTGTTACGCAAACCAGCATCCCAAGCGGAAATTCCACATCAATATTTTTCAGGTTATGCTCGGATGCACCTTCAACAACTAAAGATTTTCCATTGCCTTTACGCCGTTTTTGCGGTACAGGTATTCTCAGCCTATTGCTCAAGTATTTTCCGGTTAATGTATTGGCTTTTAGCAGCTCGTTGTACGGACCCGAAAAAACCACTTCACCACCATAGGTTCCGGCAAAAGGTCCTATATCGATGATATTGTCGGCAGCTTTCATCATTTCGGGATCATGTTCAACTATCAGCACCGTGTTCCCAATATCGCGCAATGATTTCAGGATGTTGATGAGCCTGTCATTATCGCGGGGATGGAGGCCGATGGTTGGCTCATCCAGTACATACAAGCTGCCGATCAGCGAACTACCCAGTGAATTGGCCAGGTTTATACGCTGAGATTCACCGCCACTCAGAGTGTTCGTCAGGCGATCAAGGGTGAGGTAGTCCAATCCAACCTCATCAAGATATTTGAGCCTCTTGCGAATTTCGAAGAGAATCTGTCCGGCTACCGACAATTCATATTCAGTAAGTTCGAGCTCTTCAAAAAAACTTCTTGCATGGCCTATCGTCATCTCAGAAACTTCACCGATATGCAGCCCTGCAATCTTCACGTAAAGCGCATCTCTGCGCACCCTATAGCCCTCACATTCCGGACATCGGCTGTAACCCCGGTAGCGTGAATAGAGAACACGCATATGTACTTTGTAAAATTGGCTCTTAACCTCTTCAAAAAAACCATGAATTCCGGGATACTCGTCCTTGCCATTCCACAAAATCCGTTTAGCATCCTTGTCAAGCTCTTTATAAGGCAGGTCAATAGGAATTTGTTCCCGGGAGGCAACCCTCACAAAATCGCGCAGGTATTTACTGAACTTCTGGCTGTCGAAAGGATCAACTGCCCCTCCGCGGATCGATTTATCAGTATCCGGAATCACAAGGTCTTCATCTATACCGGCAACCCGGCCAAATCCCTCACAGGAATCACACGCACCATAGGGATTATTGAAAGAAAACATTTGGGGTGTTGGCTCCAGAAACTCAACCCCATCACGCTCAAAACGTTCGCTGAACACAAGTTCTTCACCATTTCTGATTTTGATTGTACATCTTCCGTTACCTTCACGAAATGCCGTCTCGATGGACTCGGCAATACGGCTTCTTGTTTTATCATCTTTCTGAATGGCAAGGCGATCAACAAGCACCCGGTAGGTTTTAGGCGTAATTGACTCCGGGTTAAACTGATCGCGGGTAAGATCGGTAACCGTTTCGTCATTTACATTCAGAAGCCTTGTCAAACCTTTTTCTTTCAGTACAACAAGTTGCTCTTCAGGCTGCCTTCCTTTTCTGATGTCAAAAGGAAAAAGCACATAGAACCGTACTTTATCATCAAAGTTTTCAAAAAGTTCATCAATAATGGAACCGGGCGTATCCTTACGAACCTCTTTGCCGGAAACCGGCGATATGGTTTTCCCGATACGGGCAAACAACAGGCGTACATAATCGTATATTTCTGTAGAAGTACCTACTGTTGAGCGCGGATTGCCGGAGGAGGTTTTCTGCTGTATAGCCATAGCCGGAGATATTCCGTGCATATAATCCACATCGGGCTTGTCCATGCGTTCAAGAAATTGACGCGCATAGCTGGACAGGCTTTCTACATACCTTCGCTGGCCTTCAGCATAAATGGTATCAAAAGCCAGGCTCGACTTACCGGAACCTGATACCCCAGTAATAACAGTAAGCTTGTTCCGGGGTATCTCAACGTCGATATTCTTTAAATTGTGAACCCGTGCCCCTTTTACCACTATTGGCCTGCCGGATGCAGAATGACCGTTTTGCGGGCTTTTTTTAGAAAATTGAGTACCGGTAATTGACATGAATCGGGTTCCGTTCAAATCTCAAATAATACGAAAAATCGACCTCAAAGTCGTTTCTTATCACATAATTTAATTCCTTACGTGTGTCACTTTTCCATTCACGATCACCGCTTCAACCTGAGTAAGATATTCAAACGGATCGCCATCAAACAGAACAAGGTCTGCATCTTTACCGGGTTCCAAAGAACCTACACGATCATCGATATCCAGAATCTTCGCAGCTCCAATAGTAAGTGCTTCAAGTGCATTTACCATTCCCATTCCATTTGCTGCCGCAATGGCGGCTTCAAATTTAACGACCCTGGTTTTTGGAACATAACTTTCGTATCCGCTTTGAAACGTTACCGGAATTCCTGCCTCTCGCAGTTTTCCTGCCGTTTCCATGCTGGAATTTTTTGCCTCTCCAAAAGGGCGTATCATTGGTGGGTGAATGATCACCGGAATTCCCGCTTCTTTGATTTCATCCATTACCAGATACGCTTCAGAAGCGCCATCCAGCACCATGGGAAATCCAAATTCATGCTGAATTCGCAATGCCGTCATGATATCACTTGCAGTGTGAGCCGTTACCAGGGCTTTGAGTTTGCCGTCAAGAAGGTCGGCAAGTGCTTCCATTTTCAGATCCCTGGCCTGTTCTTCACCGGCTGATCTTTTATCGGCATAAGCTTTTGCACGAATCAAATCCTGCCGCAATACTGCGACCGCCTTGGAGCGGGTTCCCGGAGTACTGAAATTGCTTCTGATACTCGGCCCGAGGGTAACTGCAAGCATGGTAGCTTCATCCACAACTGCCTGATCTACCGTACTTCCAGTGGTTTTTGCGATCATCGTTTGCCCGCTGATCACAGCACCGGGCCCATGTCCGGTATGAATTGTGGTTATCCCCTCGCTGTTCAGATAAGCAACAAGGGCTTCACGGGCGTTATAAGAATCTATAGCCCGCAGTTCCGGCTGAACTGCATTCGTGGTTTCGAGCTGATCCTGATCGTGTGCCTCATTGTAGTATCCGGCAAGGCCAACAACAGTACGGGCATCAATCAAACCCGGGGTAACAATTTTTGCTTCGAAAATTTCGTAACCGGAAGGTATCTGAACCCTGTTTACCGGCCCAACACGTTCAATTCTGCCATCCCTAATCAGTACAACACCGTTTTGAACAGGATTACCATTCATTGTGTATATCATTTCACCTTTTACTGCAATCTGAGCTTTTGCCTCAGTCACTGCACCGATAAAGATCAACCCTGCGATAACCGTAAAGATTGAGATACATAGATTTTTTTTATTCATGGTAAGTTCCTCCTAATGAACGTGAAAATTGCTGGTTGCCCGGAAAATTTCATACCCTCCGGTTGCGTATTGCCTGTCTTCCGGATTCTCACGATCCCAGATTTTCTGACCTTCAATCCAGGTCTGTTCAACATGTGTATATACACTGAACGGATCCCCTGAAAGGATGATGAAGTCTGCATCTTTACCCGGCTCAAGTGAACCAACCCTGTCTGCTATATCCAGCATTTTTGCACCTGCAATGGTTAGTGCTTCAAGTGCCTTTTCGCGGCTCATTCCTTCACGTACACCAAATGCTGCCATACGCAGAAAAAACCGCGAATCTACAACAGGATCGTCAGTATGAAATGCCACAGGTGCTCCCGCCTGTTCAAGTGCAGCCCCGTTAATATTCAGCAGATTGATTGCTTCAAGTTTTCCGCCGGGAGAGTCAACACCGATAATGGAAGATCCCAGGATATTTGCCGCAGCGATTTCATCCGCTACTTTCCATGCCTCGCTTACGTGCTGTAACACCATCCGGTAACCGAATTCCTCAGCCAGGCGAATGGCCGTCAGAATATCATCATGGCGATGGGTGTGGTTGTGCACTATCCGTTTGCCTTCAAGGACTTCTACAAGTGTTTCAAGCTGCAAATCGCGTGCCGGCATCTTCTCAGGATCGCCGTTTGCCGCTTCAATTTTGGCTTTATATTCCTGTGCTTTTACAAACATTTCACGGACCATGGCCGCCGATTTCGCCCGGGTTCCCGGTGTGCCGTCTGTGCGCAGCGGGTTGGTTCCATTAGCCATTTTCAGTCCGCCGTAAATTCCGGTATTCTCATCAACTATAATGAGCATCTCTTCGATGGTATTGGCCGGTTTGGGTTTTACATAGACGGTTTGACCACTGATCAGATGTCCTGAACCCGGCATGATATTGATGGAAGTTAAACCTCCGGAAGCCGCTTTTCTGAACGTTTTGCTTCTCGGATCTATGGTATCAAGAATCCGAACATCAGGATGCAAAGCGGCCGACCTGTCGCCTCCGTCACCTTCACCTATGTGGGAATGGGTATCGACTATACCCGGCATGATTACTTTCCCCGACATGTCAAACCGTTCGGCATTTCGAGGAATGGAAACAGATCCGGCAGCTCCTACTGCCGAAATTTTTCCGTTCTGAACAACCAGCACACCGTTTGAAATGGGATCGCCGGCAATGGGAATAATTTCTGCCCCCTCAAACACATGAGGGCGGTTTTGAGCCTGCAATGTTAAAGCAGAACAGCACAGAAATAACAAAATTGCAGTTATTTTTTTCATATTTCAGGTTTTGTTGATGGATAATTTGGAATGGCTGAAGAAACACAGTTCATCCATTCCTGTTTGTAAAAAAATGAAAAGTAAACTTATTATTAGTTCAGATCTGTCCAAAACGTTTAAAAAAAATTATGAATTACCCAAACAAAGGGCTCATCTTTTCACTTCGTGTGCAAAAAATGAGCCCCGCGCAGCGAGATTATCCGTCCTGAAACCTCAGAAATAAAGATTTTTTTAAAATTCAAAAACATTTTGGACAGATCTGACATTAAATAAAAATGGAGTAACCACATCTCCATACCTTCCGAGTATAAAGAGAGGTCCAATAGATGTGGGAATAAATTCAATTTTGCGGATATCTCCCAAACTGTAAAATCCGGTTACCTTTGATGGTACTACAGTAAAATCCCCATTTCCGTTATTCTTCAACATGATTCCGTGGTCTGCCATCGGGCCAATTTCAGGACGTGTGCCAAAATTATTTCCTACTGCGAGTATATCGGGCAGGCCGTTGCCAAAAAAATCAGCGACAAACAGGTCAAAAATAGGAGCAGTCTGTGCAAGCCTTGGCAATGGTTTTTGTTCGAATCTACCATCACCCCGATTTAGAAAAACTGAGGACTCGAATGTATGTACCTGAAATTGAGCTGGATCTCTTCGAGTTACACTGAGAATATCGTGGGCAGTTGCAGCTGCCCAGCTCTTGTAATCAGGAAATTTTGTATTGAGTGTTGGTAATTGTTGTAAGAAGAGATCTCTACTGGGAAAAGGCACTCTTTTCCCTTCAATAATTTCAGTAATCAGCGGATCATTGAATCCATTGTTATTGAAATCTCCATGATAAAGTATGGCAGGCTCATCAGCTGTTGCTCGCAGCATTGTATTCATGCCCCGGTTTCCGGCAATGATGTCAGGAAAGCCGTTTCCATTCAAATCTGCAACCTCGATCACATTCCACCAACCCGCTGAATTTCCAAAACCGGCTTCGCTTGTGATTTCATTGTATACTCCGTGAATCATCTTGAAAACACGGATGGGCATCCATTCACCAGCAAGGATCAGTTCATTTTGCCCATCGCCGTCTGTGTCTACCCACAGGGCACTTGTGATCATACCCGGACGCATCAAACCAGGGCCGATTTGGGCAGTGACATCACTGAATGTACCACCATTGTTCTTCAGCAGATAGCTGCGCGGAGAAGCGGGATACTGCCCGGTGGTAACGCGTCCGCCTACAAACAGGTCAATTCGGCCGTCTCCATCAAAATCAAGCAGGGTTACCGAACCCCCACTTGAATGCATTCTTGGAAGACCGTCTGGCCGGTATCGGAAGTTGCCAAAACCATCATTAATATATAGACGATCCTGATACATTTCGCCGTTCATCTGATCAAAATTTCCGCCACTTACTACATACAAATCATTGATGCCATTTCCAGTAGCATCAAAAAAGACAGCATCTATATCTTCATATAGAGCATGCCGTTCAAAATCAGGAACAGTTGCTCTCACAAAGGTACCGTTTGGCTGCTGAAGATAGAGTACCGGTGCCTGCCCCTGTCCGCCGCCAATAAACAAATCGGGAAGCCCATCGCCGTTTACATCCGCTGAAGTTAAAGCAGGGCCAAGATTTGATAAAGTATGAGGCATCAAGGGGCTAAAAATCCTGTCCCTGAAAAAACTGCTTTCATGTACATAATCAATTCCCAGTGTATTTTCATCCAGATATAAAAATAACTGATGATGTTCTTTGGAAGGTGATACATTTTGTACAGCATCCGACTGGTGAAGAGTGATGAAACGATTAACAGCTACATCATTCAAAGTCTGATTACTTCCATCCGGCCAGATTATCTCTATACTTACCATGTCGGAATCACCAAGACCAAAGTGAAGGGTTGGATCAACTGTGGAATGAAAACCTCTTGTATAAAAAGCTTCCTGAAAGAAAATTTTTCCATCAGAAGTTGTTACTTTCACTTTAGATCCAACCCCGAACGTATTATTGCCCGAGCCACGGAGGCGTATCTTCAGGTAATTATTATCATTAAGCATAGAAGCGTTATTTCTGTATACCGAAGGTGGCTCATTAATGTTTGATATAACAAGGTCAAGTGCTCCATTCAGGTTTAGATCTACATATACCGCGGCACTTGATACCGTATATTCCATTAGGCCCCAGTCAGCAGTAGTTTCGGTAAACTTCAAATCTCCATGATTGCAAAAGGCAAAATTATGCATCTCAACCGTTTCCATCTGCTGTACAAGCCGGTATTTCAGGTCTGGGTCATCCGGCAGATCTTCATCCGGAAACTGTTTCCATAAAATATTATTCAGATAATCAAGGTTTGTATAAAAGCGAGGGAAACCATTTGTCACGAAAATGTCTTTATTTCCGTCATTGTCAAAATCGGCTATCAAAACGGCCCAACTCCAGTCGGTTTTGTGTATCCCTGCAAGCTGCCCCGCCTCTGCAAAGATTCCCTCTCCTTTATTGATTTGGAGTGTATTTCTCATGTTCTTCCGGTGGTATCCGGCTGCTACAAGCTGATCGTATATAGCATAGTCCGGTGTTTTAAACACTTTTCTGCGATCATAACCGGGAGGCATCATGTCTGCAACAAAAATATCCGGCAGGCCATTGTTGGTAATATCAGCAATATCGGACCCCATTGAAAAGTATGATGTAACATCAGTACGGTAAAGTATTTCATCAACAAAAGTACCATCGCCCTGGTTGATATACATATAATCACGCTCCATGAAATCGTTTGTGACATATATATCGGGCAGGCCATTCCCATTGAGATCAGATACTGTTGCGCTCAACCCAAACCCGATAGGATTTTGCATAATTCCAGCTTCCAGGCTCACATCGGTAAAGGTGCCATCACCATTATTTCTGTATAGTTTATCTCCTGCATATTCATCCCTTTCGTTGCGAATAGTACGGATGTCAAAGCCCCGGAATGCCCGTGTATTGTAATTGACAATGAAGAGATCAAGCAGGCCATTCCCATTATAATCAAAAAAGACAGGTTGAGTACAATATCCGGGATCATCAATTCCAAATTCGGCAGCACGCTCGGTAAATGTCGGCATTCCTTTATCAGGATCAATTCCATTATTGATATAAAGTCTATTTCGCCTTTCGTTAACCGGAACTTTACCGGCTTTACAAACATAGATATCAAGCAGGCCATCTCCGGTAACATCGGCGAAGGCCACTCCGGCACTCCAGCCATCTTCGTCGGCTACGCCAGCGTATTCAGTGATATCCCGGAATCGATAATTTCCCAGGTTGATATAAAGAGCATTTCTTCCCTGATTCGCTGTAAAATAGAGATCCGGATATCCGTTACCGGTAATGTCTCCTACGGCAATACCACCACCATTATAGAAAAATTCTGACTCAAGAATGTTATTACCCGGTTTTTCTTCGAGTAAGTTGACAAAGGAAATTCCTGTTATCTCTGATGGTATTTTATTAAAAAGTTTTTGTTGTGATAAGGCATTATTAAAATGGAAAAAAGAAAAAAACGTCAGAAGCAGTATGTAAGCGGCATGGTATTTCATTAGCATTAAAACTTAAATTCTCTGTGCATATTATTTCATACTTCAGTTAATTACCAAAATTAACAGATAAGTATTGAAATAAAGCATTCAGTAAACTACTGAAATATGTCAAAAAAAAGCCCGGCAGATTTTGCCGGGCTTTTTTTTTTAAACATTCACTTCTTCGAAGGGAATATTACTGAGCGTCCCACCAAATTCGTGTTGTGAATTCATCTGGTCCTTGCCGGTTTACTGCCGCATTGTATGCATCAGGATTTCCGCTTGCCTCGCTGCTTGGATATCGCAGTCTTCTCGGAATCGTTCCACCTGACTGGTTACCCGGATAATTTACAGGAACAAGTTCCGGAAAACCGGTTCTTCGCCAATTGGCAAAGGTTTCATAGAAATTAAGGAAGGTAACCGCCCAGTACTGCTCTCCGATCATCCTGTCCCATTCTGCTGAATTGTATGGATTGGCAGCCAAATAGGCATCAATTTCACCATCAGAAATTTCAACAGACGCATCGTAAATGGCATACTGTTGCATTGCGGCACGTACACCTGCATTGTAATGTGATTCTGCATTTCCGCTATGCCAGCCGCGTTCAATGGCTTCAGCAAGCATAAACTGTACTTCGGCATAGGTTTGGAAAACCATTGGTGAATCGTTCGTTACAAAAACCGGATTTACACGGCTGTAATTGTCTCCGTCGTAATCGGGATCGAATTGCAGAATAGTAGTTGCATCAAAGCCATTGGGCCTGCCCAGAGGTTCTCCGCCGCTTACAACCCAGCTTAATCTTTCGAGACGCGGATCGTCATGATCGCGCATCCAGTCAACAAAGGTTTTGCTCAGGCGCGAAGCGTCATCATTAGTAAAGCGCTGTCCATTCCAGTTAAACACTTCACCGAGTCCGTTTCTGTTAATACCCTGCGGGCCATCGGTATGCACAATATAACTGATATCGGCGTTACTCTGCATCAATCCACCGGTAATCGCCTTTTGTGCCCATTGCTGTGCAGCACCAGCATCTGCTTTCACCATTCTGAGAGCCAGGCGAAGCATCATGGAATGAGCATATCGATTCCATTGATCAATATTTCCTCCGTAAATAAGATCCTGATTACCCGGAGTTGCCGCGCTGTTATTCAGCATCATAGCAGCCTCTTCGAGTTCATTCAGCATATCGAAATATATTTCCTGCTGAGGATCGTACTGCGGAAAGAATACACGCTCACTAAAGCCTTTGCCTGCATTGAAATAGGGAACATCTCCGTAGATATCCGTAATTCTCTGAAAAGCTACAACTCTCCAGATGCGGGCAATGGCATGGTAATTCACCCATTGCTCCTGGCCGCTAACAGTAGGATCGGTTATTTCTATAAGATTTGTAAGATCTTTGATGTAATTGGTGAACGCCCGTGCCCAAAGTGCACCGGAGTACTCATCATTCCAGAAATATTTATCTCCCGACCAATATCCTGCAAGTGCAGAAAGCTGCTGAATCATGGTGGATTGATAAATCAACTGGGTGCGCCAGTTTTCAAATCGCTCACCCGAAGTTTGCAACTGGGTATAGGCCAGAATAAATCCGGGATCTATTTCTTCAGCAACTGTCGGATTAACATTTAAATTATGCAGGTTTTCCGTATCACAGCCCTGAAGGGGTAGCAATAAGAAAACCAGAAAAGCACTTAAGATATATTTTAATTTTTTCATAGCTAACTCCTTAGAATTTCAGATTCAGGTTCACGCCAAAACTCCTGGTCTGGGGAACACCAAACCATTCCAAACCCTGGCCATTACTTACGTTATAGGTTGATTCAGGATCTACGTTGTCAACCTTGCTGTAAAGCAGTAACAGGTTACGTCCTACTATAGACAAACTGGCATCGCTGAATGGCAGGTTGGTAAGAATACGGGCAGGAAGCTGATAACCAATGTTTAAAGAACGAAGCTTGATAAAGCTGGCATCCTGTACAAAGTTCTCTGCAATTTGTGCCATTCTTCCATAGTAATTTTGTATGGTAACAAGACCTTCCGCATTCGGGTCACTGGCGGCAATATTCCATGTTCTTGGGTTTCCATCTGTATCCACCCCACTAATGGTGAGTCCGCCTTCACGTCCCTCAAGGGTATCTTTGTGCATACCATTGCCATAGGTCATACGATTTGTTCCGGTATACAGATCTCCACCAAATTTAAAATCAACCAGGAACCCAAAATTGAAATTCCGATAATTGAAGTCGTTCTGTAGCCCACCGGTATATGGGTGAACACCTCTTCCAAGAACCCTTCTGACAGGATCCACAACAGGCAGACCATCGGCGTCGTATACTTTCTGGCCGTTGATCCTCAAATGTGCTGTTCCAACAATCATGCTGTAACCGCCATCAAAGAAGATTCCGTTATCATCTGTGTAGGCAATCCTGTGCTGGGCAGAGACCTCAAAACTCCTGGCGTTCTGAACGTTCAGAATTTTTGAATCTTCAAAAAGTTGTACCACATCGTTCTGATTGTAACCCAGGTTCATGGTTACATTCCAGTTGAAGTTGATGTTTTGAACCGGGGTAACGCGAACCAATAGTTCGTGCCCTTTATTCGTCACTTCACCCACATTCACTGTAGCTCCGCCATATCCTGATGTCTGTGAGATGGAAGCGTTCAGAATGTCTCTGGTAGTTGTTTTATTATAGAAAGCATAATCGAGACCAACACGGTTATTAAATAACCTCAAGTCGAATCCAATTTCATACTCTTTAAGTGTAAGCGGCACGAGCTGGTTATTTGGAACATTACTTTGGGTAATTCTACCAAGAGCTGCCCCCTGATGGCCTTGTCCTACAATCGTATAATTCAGTGCGAGCTGATATGGGTCAGCACCACCGCCTACTTCTGCCCAGGATCCCCTGACCCTTCCGAAGGTTATGAAATCCGGCATTGCAAAAGCATCGGAGAATACAAAGCTAGCACCAATACTCGGATAGAGAATACTATTCGATTCTACCGGCAGTGTGGAAAACCAGTCATTTCGAGCGGTTACATTCAGAAAAAGTACGTCCTGGTAAGAAATTTCAGCAGAGCCAAACAGAGAATTGATTCCGGACTCACTGATTCCATAATTGAAGTTATTCACCTGGGCATTACTGATGGTGTGGAGGAAAGGAATATTGAAACGCTCGCCCCGCCCGTTCAGTGTTTCAAAATTTCGACGCATCCAGCTACCGCCAAAAAGGCCACTTACGGCAAAATCACTAAAACTTTGATTAAAACCGATGATGTACTCAAGATTGGTTTCACGAACCCGTTGCTCAATTTCGTTCATGGCACCTAACGCGATATATCCTGTTCCGTATGGCTCAAGATTGGTTCTGCGGTTGGTGTACCAGTCCATACCCATTCGGCCTTGTACATATAGCCAATCGACCAAATCGTAGCGAAGTGTACCTGACCCCATAAAGCGGTCACGAAGGTTGTTATTCATAAATTGATGCGTTGCCCACCATGGATTCTGGCTGAAGATGTTATCAGAATAAAGTAACTCTGTTCCATCCGGCCTGGCACCCAATTTGTCGGTTTCACCCTTAAGGTCTAACACATTGATACTTGGTGGCAGCACAGATAATGTATAATTGGCATTACCCGGAGCATCAGAAAGTCGGGCACGGTTTCTTACATCTTCTCTCGAATACTGAATGCGTCCGTCTACATTGAGCCTGTCTGCCCAGCGACCGGATGTGCTTAACATCACGGTTTGCCTGTCCATACCGGAGTTCGGAACTATTGATTCATTCCTCAGGTCAGAAATGGAAAGACGGAATGTTTGATTTGCAGTACCGCCGGTAAGAGCTATCGTATTGGTATTTGTGAGGCCGGTTCGGTAGAAGTTTCCGAAATTATTATTATTTGCAACATAAGGCCTTTGAACTCCATCAAATTGATACACATTTGACCCGTCGAGCCTGCCGCCCCAGGCGGATGCACCAAACTGGGAACCTTCAGCAGCAGTAGCCGGTCTTCGGCCCTGGGTTCCATGGCCATACTCATTTTGGAAATCGTATGTATTTATAAAGCTGTCAAAGGTCAGGTTTGAATTCAACTCAACTCCTACACCCTGCTGTTGCGCACCCGACCCGGATTTTGTTGTGATCATGACCACACCATTGGAAGCACGTGAGCCCCACAGAGCGGCTGCCGTAGCACCTTTCAGGACACTGATATTTTCGATATCATCAGGATTAATGCTGGTTAATCCATCTCCCCAGTCAGAACCACCCCACTCACCGGCAGAACCCAACTGTGAGTTGTCCATCGGAATACCATCTATAACATAAAGCGGTTCGTTATTTCCACTCAAAGATGTGTTGCCTCGAATAACAACGCGACTTGAACCACCAACGCCGGTTCCCACATTGCTGACATTTACCCCTGCAACCCGTCCCTGAAGGGCATCACCCAGGTTAATTTCTCTTGCTTGTACAAGATCGTCTCCCCGAACCTCAGTTACAGAGTATCCAAGAGATTTACGCTCTCTCGCTATCCCGAAAGCAGTAACAACCAGGTCATCAAGCTGGCCAATCGTCTGCTGCAGGCTAACAATGATGTCTGCACGGCCATCCACATTCACCACTTGTGCTTCATAGCCGATAAAAGATATCCGGATTTGTACATCCGGCCCGGAAACTGTAATAGAAAATTCTCCATCAGGATCAGTAACTGTTCCTGTCTGCGTACCCACCTCAACCACGTTTGCACCCGGTATCGGTTCATTCGTTGCACTGTCTACGACCTGTCCTGATACCTGGAACCCCTGTGCAAGCAGGGTATTCGGTAACAGTAAGGCAAGACATAGCCCCAAACTCAAGAGTCCGGAAGCTTTCAGTGCACGTATCATCAGATTATTGTACGGACTGTGCATATATTTAATTGATTAGTTTATGTTTTATTTAATGTAATTGTAAAACATGGCTCTTATTCTATGATCTGATCCCTGTAACTATCGTAGTTAAATATGAACAGGCAAGCTTAACGTTTTACAACTTTTAATAGTCCTAAATAACGTATAAATGCGGCACAGTTACAATTTGGAACCGGTTCCAAATATTTATTAAACCATCATTTTTTACATTACTAGTTTGATGTCTACTGTAAATTAGCATGGAAGTCGTCAGACGAGTCAATCTGAGCTATAGCCTTCCCTTCGGGAAAATCAATACTATCATCGCAAATTGTTCAATTTTTCAAAAACTCGCCCAACGACTCATTTTCTGCATCCAAATTTTTACATTTGACATTACATTAGTACGAAAGGTTAAAACTGAATCATTTTTAACCCAATATATGACATATATAAAGTATTTAAGTAAATGAAATAATTGATGATAGATTCTATTGTTTTTTTATGCAGATTTTTCTTCATAATCACTTTACTTGCTGTTATTCATCAAAATGCTTCATCCCAGGAGGTCAGAACTCCGTCCATACCTTTTCAGCCGGAGACATATGTTGTTCATAAAATCGAAAAGCCCCTGTCAATCGATGGAAATATTCATAAAAATGAATGGCAAAAGGCTGCATGGACTAATCCTTTTCAGGACATTCGCGGCAAAGATGCACCTCCTCCCCGTTATGAAACCAGGGTTAAAATGCTTTGGGATGATCATTATTTCTACTTCGCAGCCCTACTTGAGGAACCTCATGTATGGGCAACTATCACTGAAAGGGATGCTGTAATTTATATGGATAATAACTTCGAAATTTTTATCGACCCAACCGGAGATACCCATCACTATTACGAACTGGAGGTCAATGCACTTGGAACATTCTGGGACCTGATGCTGACCAGGCCCTACCGAAATGGCGGAAGGGCGATTGATGCATGGGATATCAAAGGGTTGAAAATCGGTATAGATATCCAGGGTACGCTGAATGACCCCTCCGACATCGATACTTCCTGGAGTGTTGAAATCGCAATCCCCTGGGATGTACTCATGGAAGCGGCACCCGGAGCACGCCCGTCAGATGGTGACCAATGGAGGGTCAATTTTTCCAGAGTGCAATGGCAAACAGATATTGTGGATGGTAAATATGTGAAACGCACAGACCCGGAAACCGGAGAAGAGCTTCCGGAAGACAACTGGTCATGGTCCCCACAAGGCCTCATCAATATGCATTTCCCGGAAATGTGGGGATTTGTGCAATTTTCAGAATCTCCTCCCGGAACTATTGATGACAACTTTATATGGGACAAAAATCAGGACTATAAATGGCTACTCAGAAAGCTTTATTATAAACAGATTGACTACCGAAATGAAAATGGACACTATGCAGATAACGCTGAATTGCTGAACCTCAACGAACTGTTTGAAAAGCAATTTGGTGTATCGGAGCAAAAACCTGAAATTACAATCTCAGTTTTAGATAACAATTATATCATTCGCCTGTCAGGCGAATACCTCGATCACAAATTTTACATACGTAATGACAGCAAAGTCTGGAAAACCCGGCGGTAAATGCTGCAAAGACATGGTATGTCTATTCAACGCATATTCACGTTCCAACACCTTTTTTGGTATGAACCCGATTCAACAACCAACCCGAACAGACATACCATGTCTCCACTATACTTTCACCCATCCCAGACATGGTATGTCTATTCAACACATATTCACATTCCAGCACCTTTTTTGGTATGAACCCGATCCAACAACCAACCCGAACAGACATACCATGTCTTAATCGAAACTTACTATTACCATGAAACGAAAATAATTCCTCAAAAAAATCGGGGCAGGTGCTGCCAGCATTTCAGCCCTGGGTATGTTTACGGCAAATAGTCTCAATGCGGCACAAGGGCGCCGCTGGCAATCCCGTGATTATACCTGGATTTCCAATCATAATGATAGTGACGATGACTCCCGGAGAAGGCTTGAAAAAATTAAACGAGCCGGACTTGATGGAATACTGCCATCAGGCCATTATGAACGCTGGGTGCGCCTTGCCGGTGAATTTGACCTGGATGTTCACGCATGGTTCATTACCCTCCAAAGGGGCGGTGATTCGTATCTGATCCAAAACCACCCGGATTTGTTTATGGTAAACCGGAAGGGAGAATCCTCAATCGATAAACCTGCATACGTGGATTATTACAAATGGCTCTGCCCCACCCGTCCGGCGGCAAAAGAATACCTGATGAGTAAAATTGACGAGATCATGAAAATCCCGGAAATAAAAAGCATTCATCTCGATTACATCCGTTATCCTGATGTGATTCTGCCAATTCAGCTTCAGCCGGTTTACGGAATTGTTCAAGACCGGGAGTATCCGGAATATGATTACTGCTACTGCAGCGGATGCCGTACAAAATTTAAAGATCTGCACGGAGAAGACCCGATGGATCTGGAAAAGCCGGAAGACCATGAAATCTGGAACCGGTTCAGGTATAACCAGGTAACACAGCTCGTAAATCAGATCGCTGTTTCTGTTCGCGACAGGGGTAAAAAGGTCACTGCCGCTGTATTCCCAACACCGGATATTGCCCGAACGCTGGTACGGCAAAACTGGCCCGACTGGAACCTCGACGCGGTATTTCCCATGATTTACAACCATTTTTACCATAAACCGGTAAGGTGGGTGGGTGATGCCGTTGCCGAATGCCGACGCGAAATGCCGGCCACTACACCACTGTACTGTGGCTTGTATGTTCCTGAAATGACAGCCATTGAAGTATCGCAGGCTTATGAATACGCTATGAAAAATGGCGCGGCCGGTATTACCATATTCCCAGACCACTCCATGAGCCAGGAGCATTGGGATTATCTTAGTATGACGATGGTGAAAGGATAAATCGCTCATTTTTAGTAATTTTATCAAAACCAACCTTCAGATTCGTTATCAAACCAACATAAAGATTACAGATGTACTCATCACTGAAAAACCTCTTACAAAAAGAACTTGGCCAAATAAAAGCAGACGGGCTTTACAAAGAAGAACGGATCATCACCACACCTCAGGGAGCTGTCATTAATACTACACAGGGTACAGAGGTGATCAACTTTTGTGCCAATAACTACCTTGGGCTCTCATCGCACCCGGAAGTGATTGAAGCGGCAAAAAAGACATTAGACGAGTACGGTTATGGGATGTCATCCGTGCGGTTTATTTGCGGTACGCAAACGATCCATAAAGAACTTGAAAAAAGTATTTCAGAATTTTTGGGTATGGATGATACCATCCTCTACGCCGCTGCATTTGATGCAAATGGCGGAGTTTTTGAGCCGCTTCTTGGCCCGGAAGATGCCATCATATCCGACCAGCTGAATCATGCATCCATTATTGATGGCGTCAGGCTCTGTAAAGCATCCCGCTATGTATTTAAACACAATGATATGGGCGACCTCGAAGAAAAACTGAAAGAAGCGGCCGGCGCACGTACAAAAATAATCGCTACAGATGGAGTTTTTTCGATGGATGGAACCATTGCACAACTGGATAAAATCTGTGATCTCGCTGAAAAATATGATGCCCTCGTGATGTCGGATGAATGCCACTCTACCGGTTTTGTCGGGAAAACCGGTCGCGGTGTACATGAGTATCACAACGTAATGGGCCGGGTTGATATCATCACAGGCACACTTGGCAAGGCACTGGGTGGGGCTTCAGGTGGATTTACAGCTGCCCATCATGAGATCGTAGATATGCTTCGCCAGCGTTCGCGCCCATATCTCTTTTCCAATACCCTGGCACCTGCCATTGCCGGAGCCTCTATTGAAGTGTTGAAACTGCTAAGTGAAACAACCGAACTCAGGGATAAGCTGGAAGATAATACTGCCTGGTTCCGTGAAAAAATGACCTCTGCAGGTTTTGACATCAAACCGGGAACCCATCCCATTGTGCCGGTTATGCTTTACGATGCGAAACTGGCACAGGATTTTGCTGCAAAATTGCTGGAAAAAGGGATCTATGTGATCGGTTTTTACTATCCGGTTGTACCCAAAGGTCAGGCGAGGATACGGGTGCAGATTTCTGCAGTGCATGAAAAAGAACACCTGGATAAAGCTGTAACTGCGTTTACAGAAACCGGCAGGGAATTGGGGGTAATCAGTTGACAGCCGGAGGTTTGCAGATCACATGATATTCGGATAGCGCAGTCGTCCCGTTTGTGACCCGTTTGTGACACAAGATGGCGCAAGCGTCCCGCTTGTGACCCATTTGTGACATATAACAGTTGAATCTTATAACTCCACAACAACAGAAACATTTCAAACAAATAGCGTAACACTTACATTTAAACCTGAAAATAAAATCAGATTGTTTAACAATTATATCAACATACATAACTGCTTTAATCAAGAATGAAAAGAATCCTGATCACAGGAGCCTGCGGTCAACTGGGAAGTGAACTGACTGCAGAACTCAGAAATATTCATGGGAACAATCAAGTTATTGCCACTGATGTCAGTGAACCCAATTCACTAATGGGTGAAGGGCCTTTTGAGTATCTTGATGTTCTCGATAACCGCAGGACCGAAGCCATTATTGATCAGTACAATATTGAAACTATCTACCATCTTGCCGCCCTTCTTTCAGCCACTGCAGAAAAAAACATCCATACAGCCTGGGATCTTAACATGGGCGGTTTATTAAAAATTCTTGAGCTTGCTAAAGAGAAATCTCTGAAGAAGATTTTTTGGCCCAGTTCCATAGCCGTATTCGGGCCCGATGCCCCTAAAATCAGAACGCCGCAAACGGCCGCATGCAATCCTGCCACTGTATACGGTATCAGTAAACTCGCTGGTGAACAATGGTGTGCGTACTATTATAATAAATTTGGTGTGGATGTCCGAAGTCTTCGTTACCCAGGCCTCATCGGCTACAAATCACTGCCAGGAGGCGGAACCACCGATTATGCTGTGGATATTTTCCATAAAGCGGTAAGGGGTGAAGAATTTATTTGTTTTCTTAAAAAAGATACGGCACTTCCTATGATGTACATGGCTGACGCTGTCAAAGCTACCATTGACCTGATGCAGGCCCCGGCTGAAAGTATCACGATCCGGACCAGCTACAATATATCAGCCATCAGTTTTTCACCGGGCGAAGTTACAACAGCCATACAAAATGATATTCCGGAGTTCAAAATCCGGTACGAACCGGATCACCGCCAGCAGATCGCCGATTCCTGGCCAATGAGCATCGACGATACACCGGCCCGGGCCGATTGGGGCTGGGAGCCCTCTTATAACCTGCAATCCATGACGGATGATATACTCAGGGAACTTCCGCTTTTCTGGAAGCTGGATACAGCCTGATTAGTTATCTGCTTTTAATATTGTATTGTGCATATGAAATCATTAATCGCCCTGATGGCAGCCGGCGGCCTGCTTCTGTTATCTTGTTCCAGGCCACTGGTGTTTCAGTCTCATGATCTTCTTATTACAAACGCGATGATCATTGACGGAACAGGAACCCCTGCATATTCAGGAAGCATTCTGGTTAACAACGGCATTATACAGCAGTTCGGTGAAATCGACACCATACGTGTGAGGGCTTCTCAAAAAATTGATGCCGCCGGACGTGTTGTTACACCCGGTTTTATCGATACTCACTCACATGGAGATCCTATGGAAACGCCCCGTTTTGATAATTTCCTCGCTATGGGTGTAACCACCATCAGTCTGGGCATGGATGGCAGCAGCCCCGGTAGTGATGATATTGCAAACTGGATGAGCACGGTGGAAAGTATGGGAACCGGCCCGAATATCCTTCACTTCACAGGCCACAATACCCTGCGGCAGCTTGTGGATGCCCCGAGGGAGTCTGGATTGGATTCGGTTTATATTTACCAGATGAAATCCCTTCTGACAGAAGCCATTCATGAAGGATCTTTCGGGCTCACTACCGGCCTGGAATACGATCATGGATCCTTTTCCGATCTTGATGAACTTGCAGCACTTGCAATTCCGGTATCTGAAACCAGCGGACTCATAATGAGCCATTTACGCAGCGAAGATGACGACAAAATTGAGGACGCAATCCGTGAACTGATTGAGCAAGGAAGGCTCTCCGGTGCCGATGTACATGTTTCGCATCTGAAAATAGTATATGGAAATGACAGGAGGCGGGCTCAAAGGATTCTTAATATGATGCAGGAAGCCAGAAACCAGGGAGTCAGTATCACTGCAGACCTGTATCCCTATACCGCAAGCTATACCGGGTTGTCAATTCTATTTCCAGACTGGGCACTGCCCCCAAACGACTACCAGGAGGCAGCGCAAAACAGAAGAAATGAACTTTTTTCCTACGTTCGCAACCGGGTAAACGCCAGAAACGGGCCGGAAGCCACCCTGTTCGGCACAGGCCTCTGGGCCGGATTCACTCTCGCCGAGGTTGAGGAATACCTCGAGCGCCCTTTTGAAAATATCCTTATCCAGGATTTTGGTCCGGGAGGGGCAAGTGCCGCCTATTTTGTGATTAATGAACAGGCGATGCGTTTATTTTTAACTGACCCATACGTAATGTTCAGTTCAGACGGCAGCCCATCTATGCACCATCCACGCGGATATGGCAGTTTTGCAAAGGTGATCAGAAAATTTGTAATGGAAGAAGAATTACTATCACTTGAAGAGGCTATCCATAAAATGACCGGATTACCTGCAGGTACTCTTGGAATTTCAAACCCGGATATTACAGACACAGCCCGCGGACTGATCCGTGAGGGTTTTGCAGCCGATATTTTGATTTTTGATCCTGAAAATGTAGCGGATCATGCCACTTATGAAGAGCCTCATTTGTACGCTGAAGGATTCGATTGGGTTTTTGTAAATGGCAATGCTGTAGTTGAGGATAGTGAACTAAATGACCGCAGGCCTGGTAAGATGATCAGGCGAAAAATTCCGGTTCGTTGACCACTGATTGTGATTTTGTTAACTTTTCGAACTTTGTACTTAGCATATTGAATTGCCGGTATAATTAAATTATTAACCGTTTAAAAATTCTCCTTACCCAGCCAAACCCCTATACAAACTAAATCCCAGACTGATAAAATGATCTCTATTATGAAACGTATTCCCACCTTACTCAATGTAACCTGCATGTTTATGCTTCTACCAATTCAGCTCCTGATTGCACAGAATGAAGTGATTGCATTATCTGAACCCGTTATGATCACCGAGCAATACGATATTTATGGTTCTTATATGGAGGAATACTATGATCTTATCGATCTGTCCATATTGGATGCAGTAGAATTTGAACCGATTAACGGAGAAGAATTTCATTTTGAAGGAATTCTTACTGAAGTATGCCAAACCCGCGGCTGTAATTTTTATCTGGATACCGGCGAAAATCAAATCCGTGTCCGGTTTCTCGATTATGGTTTCTTTGTACCCACCGATTCTGGCGGCAGAAAAACTGTAGTACGCGGCGGTTTTGTACAGAAAGAAGATGAGGAGACCGGCGAACCCTATTTTGAGCTTCTCTCCAGCGCAATAAAGATCTATAAACCGGAGTAATTCCAAAGTTCAATCTAGACCTGGCAGAGTGCGAACGATAGTGAGCTCCTGCCAGAGTCGGGGGGTGTTGGGGAAAAATCATCATAAGCCACAACGAATATCCGGCGCCAAGGGATGTTCCTGCTGCTTCTGTCACGTTCTTGATTTTATCCCATCATAAAAACACAAAATTCAATATATAACGTGAGTTCGATATAAAATCCTTGAATTTGGCAATCAGGAAGTCCCCTCCTTTTCAAGGAGGGGATTTAGGGGTGGTTGAAACGGGCTTTTTGAGTCATATTTGAGCTTAAATACCTAATGGCTACCACCCCCGACCCCTCCTTACGAAGGAGGGGAGA
>PWLN01000041.1 GCA_003559375.1 Balneolaceae bacterium
AGTGTAATGCCTGATAATAAAGGGGATTATACTGACTGGCAATCGAACTATACTTCTGATGTAAGCCGGTTGAATCTTGAAAGGCTCGCAATTTTCATGTCGATGGCTCCTGATGACGTTGAGCTGCGTAACAATATAATTAGCGGTGTGGCAGCCGGATTAGAACAGGCTCCCCTTTTTGACGAAGTTCCTGAATCTTTACAAAATCAGATTACATTATGGTGGATGAATCAGCCTGAAACAGAAATGTTAACCTATGCAGCCGCCAGGTTGGGAATTCCGGAAGCCATTTCAAAGGTTGAGGAACTGGTTAGCCTGAGAGGAGGAGATGATGAGTCAGAGATAGGCAGATTGGCAAGATTGTCATCAATGGAGAGAGGCAGGCAAGCCTATCTCAATCATTGTGCTCTTTGTCATCAGGCAGATGGTAGCGGGATGGAGAGGCTAGCGGCTCCACTCACAAATTCCAGATGGGTGCTTGGAAGTGAGTCAAATCTGATTTCCATTGTTTTGAACGGGTATCTGGGTGAAATGCTGATGCCGCCAATGGGTAATATTCAGGATGATGAAATTGCCGGAATACTCACATACATTCGAACATCGTGGGGAAATCAGGCAGCACCGGTTTCTGCAGAGACGGTCAGGGAGGTCAGGGACCTTACCGGAAGCCGGTCAGTTCCCTGGACTTATTCAGAACTTTCAGAAGTGGATTGAATGATATGCAAATACCAGCATGGGCGGCAGCAAGCTTTCAAATCAATAATAAATAAATGATACCGAAAACAGTTGAGGAAGAATCTGCCCTGCTGAAAGAGATTCAGAATAAGAGTCTGCCTGTACGGCTTAAAACTTATTTTAGATTAGCAGGCCCCGGTTTTCTTCAAAGTGCACTCGCTCTTGGCGGCGGGTCAATGGCAAGCAGTTTGTACCTTGGTGTTCTGACGGGGTATAGTATGTTGTGGCTTCAGCCTCTTGCCATGCTTTTGGGAATTGTAATGTTGAGTGCGCTTGGCTACATAACTATTGTAACTCAGGAAAAACCGTTTCATGCAATTAACAGGCATATTAACCCGGTTTTAGGGTGGGCATGGGCAATGGCTGCTTTACTTGCGAGTATCGTCTGGGCATTGCCACAATTTTCCCTTGCAAACGGGGTTGTTCAGCAGAATCTGATGCCAGGCATTTTTGGAGCAAATGGTTTAATTGGGGGTACCGGTTCATTGTTGATCGTATCACTCACAATATTTTTGATTACTTATTCTGTAACATGGAATTATAACCGAAGCCGGTCGGGTGTACATTTTTATGAACTTCTGCTGAAAGGGATAGTGGCGGTGATTGTACTTAGTTTTATCGGAGTTGTTGTTCGAATCACTCTAATATCTGGCTCCATAGACTGGGCGGCATTGGGACAGGGATTCATTCCGAAACCTTCACTTATTTTCCGGCCGGCAGAAGGGTTTGTGCCTATGCTTGACGGCCTCACAGATATATCGCGTGCATACTGGACGGAACTGATCGTGAATCGTCAGCAAAATGTATTGGCCGCTGCATTATCCAGTGCAGTTGGAATTAATATGACTTTTCTTTTTGCATACTCAATGCTTCGCCGTAAATGGGGTAAAGAATATACCGGGTTGATGAAATTTGACCTTATCGGAGGCATGCTTTTACCATTTATGCTTGCGGTAAGCTGTGTGATCATTGCATCTGCAAGCCAGTTTCATACAGTACCCCAGCCCGGGATTATTGACGAATTTCCGGCAAACTGGCAGCCGGATGCAGGGCAGATGAATGAATATAACAGGCTGATTGAGAACAGAATTATATACGAATTCGGAGATGGTGGAATTTCTGCCGAAGAAGTTGCCGCATTTGCAAATTCTCTCTCGAGGGAAGACCATATTATGGCGGCAACACTCATTACCAGAGATGCATTTGACCTGTCCTTTTCGCTTGAACCATTACTTGGAAGTGTATTCGGGCATATCATCTTTGGTATCGGAGTTCTGGGTATGGCCCTTTCAAGCATTACATTGATGATGATTATATCAGGCTTTGTGATTTGTGAGGTATTCGGCAGGCCCCATACAGGCTGGGAATTCCGGCTTGGGGCATTATTGCCCGGCTTGGGTGTACTGGGCCCGTTTTTCTGGGATCATGCTTATTTCTGGCTTGCTATTCCAACTTCGATCATCACATTGATGTTATTGCCTATCGCTTACATTACATTCATGCTGATGATCAATAATAAAGCACTCATGGGGCAGTTTATGCCGACAGGGAAAAACCGCATTGCCTGGAATATATTGATGACCATATCAGTAACCCTGATTTCCTCAGCAAGTTTATATATGCTATGGACCCGCGGTGGCATGTGGGGTATGATATTACTTGTTGTATTTCTAGCGGCAGTGGTTCTAATCCCTCGTCTGATCCCTCGACTGTCCGGTGCAGTTCCGGGCTGACGAGTGTAAGGGATACATACGCAAAGCAAATTCTATTACCGAAGTTTAGGGGTATAAGGATGTTCAATTTCCTTTTAATAAATACATTCTGATTAGTATTAATCATAAAATCTATATTCGGTCCAATCCTATGAAATCAAAGATTATTCCATTCATCTTTCAGATCCCGCTGATTCTTGTTTTTATCATTTCTTGCAATTCACCCGGGATGAATGAAAATTCAGACATGGCAAATCTGCACTTTGTAGTTCCGGACGCAATAACCGTTGATTCACCAACGAATTTTTTCGGCAGACCGGAAGAATATCTCGAATGGGAGGCGGAGAATACTCTTCGCCTTGTGGATGAAATCCTGTTAAGATTCCCGCCCGATACCAATGAAAACATAGTAAGATATTCGGCATTCCAAATGCTGGATCTCGTATATCATGACGTGGAAGCACCCAGGCGGCCAGCTGTTCAGAACTTTTTTCACAGACGATTTGCTCATGCACTTGCCGAAATGAAGGAAACAAGTGTTGAAGAAGGTGCAATGATCTGGAAACTATACAATATGAGCATAGTGGCACGAACAGCATCGGTAACGGTCTGCTTTGATCTTGTACGGGCTCACTCTTCGCGCGTGGAAGAGTTTGCAGTGCCATATGAATTAATGAAACCGGTCATTGATCAGTGCGATGCCCTTTTTATCAGCCACCGTCACCGCGACCATGCCGATCAATGGGTGGCACAGGCGTTTATTGACCAGGGGAAACCGGTGGTTGCGCCACCTGAAGTGTGGGAGGGGGAAGAGATCCATGCCGGTGTTACACATTTTGAACGGATAGCTCATGAAATACAGACTCTTCCCGTACAATCAGGGGAGCAGGAATTACGGGTTGTAGTCTATCCCGGCCATCAGGGCACAACAATCCAGAATAATGTACCGCTTGTGATTACGCCTGAAGGGATCAGTTTTGTACATACGGGCGATCAATCCAATGATGAAGATTTTGAGTGGATCGACAGGGTTGGTGAATTCCATCATGTTGATGTGTACATTCCCAATACCTGGACAACCGACCCGGTGAGGGCTGCGAGCGGTTATAATGCATCGCTCATTCTTCCGGCACACGAGAATGAACTGGGTCATGTGATAGCCCACAGGGAAGCATATATCCTTAATTACCGGCGATGGAATGTACCCTATCCGGTATTGATGATGGCGTGGGGAGAGAAATATCATTATATACCGGATAAGTATCGCAGGGCAGAATAGAATGTGCTCCTGTTCATCAGTAAATTCAGCTGGATATTTCAGGCCATTATGCCTGCCGATAATTATTTACAAAGGTTTAATAGAAAGTTCTTTATGAAATAGGCATCTTTATCAGATGAAGATGCAGTATTGAATAGTAAAACAAACGGGATACGTATGGAAAATTTTAAAATTAAATACTTACTGACAGGCATAACCTTTTTTTTAACGTTTCTTCTTGCCTGTTCTGAAATAGCGCGTGCGCAGCAGACTATCAGCGGTTTTGTATTTCACGATCTGAATGAAAACGGATTATATGAATCTGGTGAACCCGGGATAGCCGGGGTTATGGTATCGAACGGCAGTGATATTGTTCGTACAGATGAAAATGGCCGCTATGAAATTACCGGTAAAGATGACTCTGTAATTTTTGTTGTGAAACCACGTGGGTGGACAACTGCCCATGATTCAAATAATATTCCACAGTTTTTTTCCATTCTGAGTACTGCCGGTGCCGGAGGTTCAGACTTTGACGGGCTTGCACCTACAGGCCCTATACCTGGTACCATACATTTTGCATTAACACCGCAGGAAGAGCCTGATTCATTTCGTGTGCTTGTTTTCGGAGACACACAACCCCGAACAATCGAAGAGATAAACTATATTGCCCATGATACCGTGCAGGAACTTATAGGTGTGGATGCCGCATTCGGTACTACACTCGGAGATTTGGTATTCGATGACCTTGACCTTTTTGAGCCGCTGAATCAGGTAATAGCCCAAATTGGGATACCCTGGAGGCACGTTATGGGAAATCACGATATCGACTTTTCTGCAGATACAAACTGGGATGCTCGTGGAACTTACCTGCGAACATATGGCCCATCCTGGTATGCCTTTACCTGGGGAAGCGCCCATTTTGTAGCTGTGGATAATATCCGCTGGATCGTGGAAGGCGAAGACCGGTTTTATCGTACCGGCCTTGGTGATGAACAATTTGCATTCGTAGAAAACTTTCTCAATGAGGTTCCCGAAGATGAGCTGGTTGTCTTTTTGATGCATATACCATGGACAGGTTCTACACCATGGCAGGATGAAAGTGAACGGGACCGATTATTTGAAGTGATGGCTTCGCATCCGCATACCATATCATTTGCAGCGCATACACACCGTCATTATCACCATTTTATCGGTGAGGATGAAGGATGGCCAGGTGTTGATCCACACCACATGGTAAGTATGGCAACGGTTTGCGGATCGTGGTGGACCGGTGCTCCCGATGAGTATGGTATTCCACATTCTATGATGCGGGATGGAACCCCGACCGGCTACGGATTTCTGGATATCAATGGAACCGATTGGAAATTCAGTTTTAAAGCAGCAAGGCGACCGGCCGATTTCCAGATGCACATTAGTGCACCTGATGAAGTTCTCTATTCTGAAACAGCATCTGCAGAAATCTATGCTAATGTTTTTAATGCCCTCCCTGATGCCAAAGTAGAATTCAGGGTAGGGGAAACAGGCAGTTGGATGCCAATGGCCTTCACAGAGGAACCAGATCCGGTTTATATGGCCATGCATGAGAGGGAGCAGGCACTGGAAGATGTTACATGGCGGCGGGCTGGAAATGTGAATCCGAATGCCCGACATCTTTGGAAGGCTAATCTTCCGGAAAATCTTAAACCGGGCACTTATACCATTTTTGTTCGATCTATAGATCAATGGCATACTTATAAAGCTAATAGAATTATACGGATAACAGAAAATAGTTCAAAATGAAATTATAGAGGTAGCAGCGCCTACGGAAATTTCATTCATTTTCTATGAAATTTAACAAATAGTAAATATTTTAATTTTGCATGGTAATATTTAGTTTACATTAAAATGGGATACTTCAGGTAAATAATAATATTCATTAATCAGGGTGCACAACCTGCTATCAATTGCTTATTTTATGCATACAGTTTGTCACTTCCTTGATAATATATATATCAGATCAGAATGCATGAGTTAACCGACAGTGGGCTTGTACCACTTGTAAAGAAAGGGAACGAGGAGGCATTTCGTATACTATTCGACAGGTATCATGTGCAACTCTACTGCATGGCAAAGAAATATGTAAAAAGTCCTGAACTTGCAGAAGATGCAGTTCAGGACATATTTTTAAAACTTTGGGAAAAGCGCTTTTCTCTTGATAGTTCCAAATCTGTTAAAGGTTTTTTATTCACCATGCTTCGTAACCATTTATTAAATATGATACGTGGCAGGCAACAGGAGATCTTGTCTGCATATGAGGTTCAGCCTGAAAAGTTGCCTATTAATAATGTTATTGAAGATAACCTTGTATATGAAGAGTATCTGAGAATCTACGAGGCTGGGCTGGATGAGCTATCCGTCAGAAAAAGAGAGGTTTTTAAGCTCAAAACAATGGATGGACATACAAATTCGGAAATCGCCGATATGTTGAACATCAATATCCGAACTGTTAAAACGCATTACTATACAAGCTCCAGATTTATAAAAAAATACCTCAGAAATCATGCCGGAATATCCGGACTATGGTTATTGATAGTATTGTCATCTTATTTCATCATTTGATTCGATCTAAATCAGGTTTGATGATTCATTAGCATGATGTAAGTTTTACAAATATTCAATTCTGTAATAGTATCATCATCTCTTTTTAAATTCCATTCTCAGCTAAAGCAGGCCAGCAAAAAAATTTTTTAAAAAAATATCCTGATTCATCTAATACTATTGGCCTTTTTTTGTGTAGTAATGGTAAATGGTTCTAAAATTAAGTTCAACGAGGTAATGAATAGAGAACTGGCTGAAAAGTATTTGAAAAATCTTGCAACTCCGGGAGAAGCGGAAAAAGTATTGAAATGGTTTCGTACGCCTGAGGGGAAAAAATATCTTCGGAATAAAATTCAGGATGATGGAGAAGAGTTAGATGTTACTAACCTGAATAACAATATTCCGGAGCTTCAGTCCAA
>PWLN01000261.1 GCA_003559375.1 Balneolaceae bacterium
CAAATTGTTTTGTTTAAATGTTCATTAACAAAAGTCAAATTCAATAACTGCGCATAGTTCAACTGATGTATCGTATAACGAGATTATTTAGGCACCTAATATAAGGAGATCTCTCTACTCTTTTTAAAGGCATAGAACTAAAATCCGAAAGTGCCGTTAGGTACGGTCAATTTTCGAATTTCGTAATATGCAGCACTACACTACTTAACTTAATTCAGCTCCTCATGAAAACTCACTTTCCAGTATTTACTATGTAGATTTCAGATATTTATGGTTGAATAAAAAAGCCGGATCTTGCTTACTGGATATTTTACTTGCTTTGAAGTTAGGAAAATCGTTCGAGGCTGTCTCAAAAGTAAATTCTAAAATGTTAAAACCTGCAGTTACCATATCTGTCGTCCGCGAGCGGACTGTTAGGCTTGTCAGTCATCTAATGAGTAATCATATAGCCACAACAATCGCAGTTTTTCAAATTTTTATACAAGAGTTCTTCCTTTTAAAACTTTTTAACATTGAATACGGAATGGATTTGAAAAAAATGTGTTAATCTGTTAAACAGTATGTTCAATATTAAAGAGTTATGAAATTACCCAAGTTTATTCTTGTCTTAACAGCCCTCATTTTTCTTCTGTTTGTTGCTTGCAGCAACGAAACCAATAATCAGCGGTCAGCAAGTGTAATACCTGCTGTAGAAGTTGTTCAGGCTCAATTCGGGGGGCTGCCGCTTGAAGAGAGACTAAATGGCATTGTTCGTGCAGCCAATCAGGTTGATATTTATCCAAGAATTTCAGCACCTGTTGAGGAGATCTACGTCCAAAATGGAGACCAGGTTAATCGAGGCGAAGCTTTGATAAGACTGCGGGATACCGAGTACCGCGAACGGCTCAGGCAGGCTGAAGCATCCCTGCGTATAAATATTGCACAACGCAGGCAGGCTCAGGCCGCACTTGGTGAGATTGAATCACAACTGAGAAGAGAAAGAATTCTTGCAGAAAGAGACCTGAGCAGCCAAATGGAAATTGAACAACTGGAAGCGCGTCTTGAATCTGCCGAAGCCAGCGTAGAACTCGCAAATGCTCAGGTGGAACAGGCCCAATCAAACGTATACGAACAAAATGAAGCTCTTGAACAAACCATAATTCGTGCACCTGTTTCCGGTACAGTAGGTCAAAGAAATGCCGAAATCGGTATGCAGGTAAATGGTAATTCACGTTTATTTACTATTGGTGACCTCACCCGCTCCAGAATCACCATAAATCTTACCGAACGGATGCTCGGATATATTCGCACCGGCCACAACGTGAGAATTTTTTCCGAAAATATACCCGATACAATTCTTTCCGCCCAATTATCACGTATCTCGCCTTTTCTGGGAATCGGCAGCTTCAGTACAGAGGCTGAAATCGACATCGATAATGAGGATGGCCTGCTGCTCCCCGGTATGTTTGTTACGGTTGATGTGCTGTACGGCGAAAGTGAGCAGACTACAATCATTCCGCTTAGTGCCATCTATCGCCATCCGCAAACCGGCGAAACCGGTGTCTATGTGGCTAGCAGTTTTGGAATGGAATCAGATGCCATCGAAGAGTTGGAATCAAATGGCGGTAGCGGAACTTTGAGTAATCCAACTGATATTGAATTCCGTACCGTAGAAGTTGTAGCACGGGGACGCGATGCTGCAGGTGTAGATGGTATCAGAAGCGGCGACTGGGTAGTAACTGTTGGGCACAATTTGCTGGTGCGTGATGATAGCGGCCAGGCAAGAGTAAGGCCATCAAGCTGGCAAAGTATTATGGAAATACAACGGCTCCAGCCTCATGACCTTCTGAGAGAAATCATGAACGATAACGTTGTTGAGAGACAACAGCCTGACACTTCAATTCAAAACTGAACATTATTATGGCTTTAACCGACACATCAATCAAACGCCCGATAGCAACTGCCATGGTGTATCTCATCGTGGTTGTATTAGGCATTGCCGGATTTCGCTATCTTCCGGTAGACCTGCTCCCTCCGATCGAATTTCCACGACTTTCTATTACTGTTGATTATCCAAACGTTGGGCCAGAAGAAATTGAAGTCATTGTTACCGATCAGATTGAAAATGCCATTGCCGGAGTTGCCAATATACAGGAGGTAACGTCGCGGTCTGAAGAGGGAAGAAGCTGGGTAAATATTAATTTTGCCCAGAATGTGAATCTTGACGAAGCTGCCAATGATGTGCGGGCGGCTCTCGACCGTGTACGAAGATCCCTGCCGGATGAAGCGGATACACCAAGGGTACGAAAATTTGACCCAAACGATGCCCCGATTGTTATCCTTGGGGCCCAATCCAGCCGCCCTCTGGATGATCTTACTCGCCTGCTGGAACGTGATATATCCAAAAGGCTTGAACAAATCCCCGGTGTAGGTTCCATCGACGTTTGGGGAGGCGTTTACAGGGAAGTCCTTGTAAATCTGAAACGCGATCGTCTTATGGCCAGCGGACTCACGGCAGTTGATGTGCAAAATGCTATTGTGGCTGAGAACACAACCCTGCCGGGCGGCAACGTACGGGACGGGCTCACTCAGTTGTATGTTCGTACATTGGGTGAATTTACTTCAATTGACCAAATCGCTGAAACCATCATAACAAGAATCGATGGAAGGCCTGTTCGGGTGCGGGATGTGGCCAGTGTTGAAGATGCGTATGCAGACCTATGGCGCGTAACAACCGTGAATGATGTACCCATGATCAGAATGGGAATACGAAAACAGACCGGGGCAAATACTGTTGAAGTATCACGGCTTATCCATCGTGAAGTTGAGAGAATTAATGACGAACGCCAGGACCTCAATTTGCTGATCGTAACAGATCAAAGTGAATTCATCCAGAACTCTATCGATAATGTGCAGCAGGCTGCCATGTGGGGTGCATTTCTTGCCATTTTCATCCTTTACATTTTTCTCAGAAACGGGTCTACAACATTTATTATCTCACTTGCTATTCCAGTATCTATAATTGCCACTTTCGGGCTTCTTTATTTTACTGGGTTAACCCTGAACCAAATGAGTTTCGGAGGGCTTGCACTTGGAGTTGGCCTCATTGTGGATAATGCTATCGTAGTTCTTGAGAATATTGTACGCCTACGAAGCCAGGGTAAATCTCTGGCAGAGAGCTCTCTGATCGGAACCAAAGAGGTATCCGGAGCAATAGTGGCCTCCACCATTACCACCTCTGTTATTTTCCTGCCGGTTGTGTTTATGCAGACGCTCACAGGAACCATGTTCCAGGAGCTTGCACTCGTTGTGGTTTTCGCCCTTTTCTGTTCATTGCTCGTCGCTTTGACCCTGGTTCCCATGCTAGCGAGCAAATTTCTTACTATCAGGCCAGACAGTGAACTTACCGCAAAAGATAAAGGGCGTTTTCAGATTCTCTTTGAAAAAGTAGAAAACAAGTATAGCGGATTTCTTCGTAAAGCCATTCAGCGAAAGTATACCGTGTTCGCGGTAACAATTCTCCTGATTTTTGGTGCTTTTTATGGTGCCGGCTTCATCGATACCGAACTCGCCCCGGAGACAGAAGCCGATGAGATCAGGATCGACTTCTTCCTTGCAGATGGAATGAACATAGCTGTTGCTAACCGTTATCTGAATGAACTGAGGGAAATTGTTACCGAGATAGCCCCGATGGACCAGGTAAAATATATATCCACAGATGTTAGAAATGGCCGTGCCCAGCTTGATCTGAACCTGATTGATGTATCTGAACGTACCATCAGTTCTTATGAACTGGCCGATCTTATCCGTGACCGTATTGAAGGTAGTATTCCCGGTGGATTCTTCAGGGTACGTGCACAAAGTGGTCTCTGGATTCTTCGAAGGGTATTCGGATCAGGAGGAGATGAAGCCGTTCAATTGCAGCTTCGCGGTTATGATCTTGATGTTGCCAAAGATCTCTCTGAAGAGATCAGAAGAAGGATGGAGAGAATTCCTGAAATTCGCGGTGTTCGCTCAGATCTTGAAGATGGCCGCCCTGAACAAAACATTATTTTTGACCGTGAAAAAATTGCAGAGCTCGGACTTACCGCCCGTGAAGTTGCACAGGCTGTGCAAGCTAATGTGGGCGGTGTACGAGCCGGGGTTTATCGTGTGGGTGGGGATGAATTCCCTATAACCGTGCGCCTGCAGGAGCAGGACAGGATGAGTACGCTCGACATTGAGAATATCTCTGTTCGTTCTGCCAGCGGGCAAACTGTACCCATCTCTACCGTGATTGACCAGCAGGCATCGCGAGGACCGGTTACCATTAATCGAATTAATGGGCAGAGGGTTACTTTCATCACCGCAAATCTTGAAAGCGGTGTTCCTCTCGGACAGGCCGTACAGAGAATTCAGGCCGAACTGTCTGACCTTGCCATGCCAACAGGTTTTTCAGTTGTATACAGCGGTGAATATGAAGAGCAACAGCGTGCACAACGGGATTTTATGATCTCCATTATCATGGCTCTCATTCTGATCTATATGGTTATGGCAGCTCAGTTTGAACGTTTTCTCGATCCGCTCATCGTCATGTTTGCTGTTCCCGTGGCAGTGGTTGGAATTGTACCCACCATGCTCCTTACCGGAACAACTTTCAATATGCAAAGCACCATGGGGGTTATCATGCTGGTGGGAATTGTGGTAAACAACGCAATCGTACTTGTAGATTATATTAACCTGATGCGCCGCGACCGAAAACTTGGAATACTTGAAGCAGTTGTGCAATCCGGCAGATTAAGGCTTCGTCCGATATTGATGACTACATTTACGACCATACTTGCACTTCTGCCGCTCTCATTCGGCTGGGGTGCAGGAGGAGAAATCCAGGCATCACTTGCTCGTGTGGTTATCGGAGGCCTTACAGCATCTACTTTCATTACATTGATACTCATTCCGGTTGTCTATATTACATCGAATCAGATCAAAGAATACATTCTTGTAAAAAAAGAGGAGTTCTTCAGCTCCCCCGATACTGTGCCACAACCTCAGGCATCACAGGGATAATATTCATGACGCTTTGCGCAATGCGCTTAGCGCAAGGCGTCATGAATGCAGGAAAAATGTTGATATCATGTCAAGCTATCAATAAATCATCCAGTTCATCCTGCAAGATGATTGTACGGTTGCCACGTATTTCCTTATGCTTCACAAGCTTTTTTTCAAAAAACAGTTTAAGGGTTTCAATGTGATACTCCAGGAATAATGACTGGAATGGCGTCAGTTTTTCTCCACCTTCGATTTGTACGACGAACCAATCCAGAATTTCACAATTCTCTCCCTTAACCCATGTGTTTATAAGATTCACCAGATCATGTTGAGATGCATTCTCACTGCTAAACTTCCAGGGAAGATAATAATTCATTGGTGTGAGATTGCGGTTAAGCAAAACCGGTAGAAGCATGGGATTCTGAATACCATGTTCAGCCATCCAGATAAGGCGAAGAAGACAGCCAAATGATTTTCGTACCTGTAAATGTCCTTTAAAACAGCCATGCCAGTAAGATGTGTCTGCATTGTCGTGAATGCGCATTGCAAGCCTGAATTTTAATCCGGAAGCATCGGTTTTAAGGTAAACAAAATAATAGGTTTCCGTCTCTTTATTGGCATGATTATATGGTGGACGATTTTGACGAATCTGAAGGTTCTCAAGAAGCAATGCCTCCCTTTCACTATTTGTAACCAAAAAATCAAATGATGTTGTGTTCGCAATCAATTTCGATACCTTTCGTGATACCGAACCCGACTTAACTCTTTTATAGCTAAAAATTCGTCTTCTCAGATTTTTTGCCTTTCCAACATAGAGCATCTCACCGTTTGTACCATAAAACCTGTAAATTCCAGGCAGTTGTGGTATCGTATTAAATTTCTCAGCTCCTATACGCATAGTAAGAATGGATGTATCCGAAAAAAGTGGTTCAATTATACCATACATTTTTAGTCAATGTAGGTCAATGAAATGACAACAGTATGTCACATTATCTAAAAATCGGACGCCATCAGCCAATCCAGCAATATATTTGTCCATCCCTCTACAAGGCCACTGCTGGTTCCGAATGCAAAACCGTGTCCTCCGGCAGGATAAACATGCAATGACGCGGGAACACCATGACGGGTAAGGGCCTCAAAATAAAGCAGACTGTTCTGAACAGGTACACCTGAATCATCCTGACTGTGAATAAGGAAAGCGGGGGGGGTATTGGAATCAATTTGTAATTCAGCCGAAAAGCGGTCAATCCATTCCTGAGGCGGATCTTCACCAAGCAGGTTTCTTCGAGAACCCGAGTGTGCCGATGCATCCCTGAATGAGATTACCGGATAGACCAGAACAGAAAAATCAGGCCTTGCAGAGAGAGCGTCGATGGCATTTGTTCCGGAATAGGCCTCATTATCATATTGAGTACTAAGTGTAGCGGCCAGATGACCTCCTGCAGAAAAACCCATGATGCCAACCTGTTGAGGGTTTATACCCCAATCTGCAGCATAATGGCGAACCATCCGGATAGCCCGTTGCGCATCTGCAAGCGGCACTTCTTTCCGGTTTGTCAATGATTCGGAAACGGGCAGCCTATACTTCACAACAATACCGGCAATTCCATTCAATTGCAGCCATTCGGCAAATTCAGTTCCTTCCCATTCATAGGCGAGGATAGTATATCCGCCACCAGG
>PWLN01000379.1 GCA_003559375.1 Balneolaceae bacterium
ATATATTCTAACAAATGTAAAAATATTAAGATACAGTTTAATTTACAACTATGTAATCTATTTTTAATTATTTAAGACCAACCCCTCTTTAATGTTATGTAAATTATTCAGAAATATAATATAGCACTCATTACACTTGTCTTTCATTGTTTAACAGTATGTAATTCATTTGGTATATCGATTACAATTAGTGCATCATTTTCACTTTTTCTTAACCAATTACCATAAAAAACTCACTTAAATCCAGATACTTGATACATTTACTCCTTCTTCAATTAGAGTAAGTATGCACACTATTCGCTGCCGATGGCAGATAATTAACCCCGAACCAGCAGATGAGTAATATTATAAAAGCAAAGGCAAGCACCCACATCGCAGGCACAACCTGACGAGGTTTATGATGGCGGAAATGAATGTAGGCCAGGTAACCTATCCATGTAAGGAAAGCCCAGGTTTCTTTGGGATCCCACGTCCAGTAATGTCCCCAGGCTTCTTTGCCCCATAGTGCGCCGAACAACAGGCCCAGGGTTAAAAATCCGAGCCCGATATAGACAAGATTATCGGCAAGCTGCGGCGACCAGTCCCGGCCTTTCCTGTAATAGTTGATCCACAGCCCTTTTAGCGCGGCAAGTGCGGAAACTGCAAGTATCGCATAGGCAAAGATATAGACAATCACGTGGGGTACAAACCACACACTCTGAAGCGCAGGCATCAGTGCACGGTCGTAATTATCGGGATAGGCAAGATTAACCCCAAGAAAGACAATCGCCATCACACCGCTGTAATAGATGATCCAGTCGTATTTCCAGCGGGTATAGGTGGCATATCCGATCAACGGCAGAAACAGGGCATACCATAGGCGTGTTTCACCCAGGGTGCGCATGGGTGCGCGCCCAAGTTCCTGCCACAACAAGGCAGCAAGTACAGAAAGTATAATGACTCCTGCAAGGAACAACCCGTGAGAGAGTACTTTAACCAGCAGATGCTTTTTCTGGAAAATAAACAGTGCCATACCTGCTACCCAACAGGCAATGGAGGCGATGGTAAAAAGGGTTGGGTCGAATGGCATCATGGCATTTCTCCGTTAACTGTTTCCGGTGCTTTACCGAGTGTCATCAGATAAACCGACCCGGCCAATACCATAAAAATTCCGGTATAGACTACCGGCAGCCAGGGATCCCGGATGGCTTCAATCACGCTTGTAGGCGACCATCGTCCAAACCGGTCATCATAACTGTATTGATAGAGTTTCCACCCTTCCGCACTAACAGGATGGTTCACTTCAATTCTTACTTCTTTCACAACACCTGCCTGCGTATAAAGAATAACATCTGAACTGTAATGGCTAGCTTGTGGGATTGTCATCGCCAGGGAGTATTCATAAACATGGTTCAGATCGAGCAGGCTGTGTGGCATCATAAAGCTGCCGGTAGAGATCCATCCTTCGATCTCAGTTCCGTCGTTAGCAATGGCCCGAACCAGGGCGGCAGGAGCTGCGCCGAAATGATTCACAGGTTCATAACGGTCTTCCATTTTCCCGCTAAGCATATAGAATTGCTCTATTTCGACATCGTATCCGAGAATAGTGCCCCTGTTACCGGCTTCAATTTCAAACATCTGGGGGATAGACTCTGGAATTATTCTGCCGGTATGGGGATCTATCACAACCACTTTGGGATTGTACTCTTCCATATTAAAACTGACAAGTTCAAGTGCAAGAGGCATTTCAATGCCATGGCCATGGTGATCTGTTGCAGTCCATACGATCTCTCCCTCGTACAGCTCCATGGTATATCGCTGAAGATCGGCACTGCCCAGCATGCCTCCCAGAATAATGATATATAATCCGAAATGATTTAGAAAAAAACCGATATTTCTGCCTTTAAATGGAATCAGCCGTTTCATGGTGGCCATCCCAAGAGCAATCAAAAAGTAAGTCATACCAAACAGAAACGGCCAGGAAGCTGTCATATTCGACAAGCCCAGTGTTTGAACCCATACAGGGTTTTGAGCATCATCCTGAAGTGTGAAGCCCATAATGAGCACTAAAAACGTGACCATAACAATTGACGTTATTGCAGCAGGAATGGATGCAAGCCATTGTACTGGGCTTTTTCTATAGTTTCGTGTAATCAGCCAACCCGCCGCTATGATGGCTGTAAAGGATGATCCTATATACAGATTTACCGGCCAGGAAAGTGCAGCACGGTTCAGGCCGCCTGTAGTAATCTGCAGTGCCAGTCCGGTTGCAAGCAAACCCAGTACAATGAGCCACCCCTCGGCATAACCCCAGGGTGAAGTCCATACAGGTTTTTTATTCTCTTGTTTCATTTGTTGAAGGTTCGGTAATTGTAGAAATTGTTTCTGTTGTGCGGATTTTTTGTTTGACTATATTCTTCACCTGCATCAACAGTTCAATAATTTCACTGTAAATATGAACCGGTATGATCCGGGTCTCTGCGTTGGCGTTCCCATCTTTCCTGACGCTCAAGCGATGCCTGCAACCATTGCGGTATAATTTCGTCAAGGAATCTGTCTTTTGCAGCCTGAAGCTGCTCGAGGTCAATACCAATGTAAACCTGCGCTTTTTCTTTTGTAGACACATCGGGTAGTGGGATTTCACCAGTAAAGCCAAGGTCAACCAGAACGGCTGTAATCTTTCTGCGGGCTTCATGTGCCATATCGAGGCCATTGCCAAGGGTTCTCACCATTTCGAGCGGGGCATGGAACGCGCCGCCATGTGAGGCTGCTGCATAATCCCAATGCCACTGCGCATGGCGTATCAAATGAAGTGCTTCCCGCATCTGATTTTCAGTAGCTCCATTATTCCAGGCAAATTCTGCTTCAAGGTGTGAGGATACAAGAACACTTTCCAATTTATTCTTAAGATCGTGAACCATATCCTGCCGGTCATAAACATTCCTTATCAGCTCTGCTTCGCTTTGCCTGTGACAAGTCTGACATGAAGCCGAAATATTATTCAACGGGCTTTGAATCTTGTGATCTGTAAATTTCATACCCCCTTGGGTTGTATAAGGCATGTGGCAGTCTGCACACGAAACCCCTCTTTGATAATGAATACCTGTTGTGAAAATTTCATAATCAGGATGCTGCGCTTTTAGCATCGGTGCCCTGCTAAGAGGATGAATCCAGTCGGCAAATTCCCTCTGATCGAAGTACAATGCAATATCTTCAGCCCTCATTCCTTCATCCCACGGGAATATGAGATAATTGTTTTCACCAAAATAATATTCAACATGGCACTGTGCACAGGTAAGGGAGCGCATCTCTTGATGAGAGACATTATTGATGTCTCGGCCCATCCGGGTAAACGTTTCCGCCAGTGTAGGAAGAGCAATTTTTAGTGACATATCTTCTGCTTCGTGGCAGCTTGCACAATTTATTGGATTGTGAATTTCATGTCCTACTTCAGCCAGAGTTTTTGAGTAATATTCGGCTACACCCATTTCAGCCATAAGGCGGGGAACATCCGGGCTTTTACACGTCCAGCAGGTAGCAGGCATTGGGCCATCCTGCGGATTCATAGGTGCACCGGTTCTGAGGGTTTCCTGTACATCCAAAACTGAATAGTAATGCCCGCGCGCCAGGTTGTAATCCCTCGAAAAGCCGAATCCGGCAAACAGGATCACCATATTGGGATTCTCATCGAGCAGGTCTCTTCGCTGTGACCCGAGATATTTGCTACGAAATGTAGTGTCGGCCATTTGGGCATAGGTATTAAACTGGCGCGGAAAAAACCGACCCCAGGCTTCTGCACGCGGGTCAAGCGGGTCGATATCTGTTGTGGTTACGAAAGCAAACTGGCCGGCCGTGCGGTTTTCAATGATGGTATAGGTAAAGAGGCCCAGGAGAAATACCACTACCATGGTTGCAAAGAACAGCACCCATGCAACCCAGGGCTTTTTACTGACAGTTTTGGATATATTTTTCATAGCTTTTTCTTGTCTTAGTTAACCATTCGTTTTAACCATTCTGGCATGGGTGATTGAGGTACCGGAATCAAAGCCTGAGGTGCGGATGCTGCACTTCTGACGGTTCCGTGAGGGACATCCCGATGGCAGTCCCAGCAAAGTTTACCTTCTCCTGCCTGTGCATCGGCCCACGATGTAAAACCGGCCCTGATATGCTGGTTCGTGTAATCATGGCATCGCTGGCAATTGGCCTGTACGGTTCTCTGGCCGGCCTCGTGCATGATGATGGGATCGGGAATATCTCCGATGGTAAACATGTATGCATGGCGAAGGCCGTCTTGCGCTTTAAAAGCGTAGTGTTTAAAAATGTTATCCTGAGGTACATGACAATCATTACATGTGGCATGTTCCCGGTGTGAACTGTGAAACCAGGTAGCGTACTGCGGACCCATCACATGGCAGTTGATGCACGTTTCAGGCGAATCTGACATGTAGCTTACCGCATTGGATACAAAAAGGGCATATGCTGCAATTCCGGTAAATGCCCCCATCGCAATTGCTACCGGAATCCGCCAGTTTTGTGGAGGAATGAAAAACAGCAATAATCGTTTAATTCGCGACACGATTCAGGAATTTTTATCTGTTAAATTGCGATTTAAAGTTTTCTTAGTCAGATGCATTATTCACAATAAAAATAAATTAGACAGATACATCTAATTTATTCAGAGTGCAGATTAAGAGCAAGGAATTTCGTATAAAATTGTCTTTTATCTTTGAGGTGTCAGGAGAAGTTTTCCCGATGACTTGTTTTCTGTATAAGTCGGGCAATGCAGGAAAGGCATCATATACAAACACGCACACTGAATTACATTTCACATTGTGACAACTTACAAATCGCTTAAATAACCAATAATTTTCCGAATAAAATCTCATTTTTGGTGTATGATTGTATAAGAGCCAACAGATAATGAATAACCGCATTAACATAGACAATGTACTCGTGAAGCAGGTTTGCCGAGGTGATTCCCTTGCTTTTAAAAAGCTGGTGGAAAGGTTGATGCAGCCTGCTTACTATCACGCTCTTGCCTTGCTTGGCAATCATGATGATGCACTCGATATGTCGCAGCAAGCCTTCATCCGTGTCTGGAATGCCAGGGAAAGTATTAATCCGGAGCGCCCTTTCTACCCGTGGTTTTATACCATACTTAAGAGGTTGTGCCTGAATTCACAAAGGGATAAAAACCGGGGCCGGGAAACTGCTCTGAGCATGCTGCCATCATGGATTGAACCGGTTTCAGGTGAAGACACATCTGCCGGTATTATACAGGCTGAACAGAGCAAACTTATTCAGGATGCACTCTCCTCTCTAAGTATAGATGATCGTGAAATCATTGTAATGAAAGATTTGGAAGGATATTCTTATAAAGAAATTGCAGAATTGCTCGATATCCCAACCGGCACGGTGATGTCGAGATTGTACACGGCTCGCAAACGATTTAAAACTAAAATGGAGGAGGCCGGTTATGAGCATACCTCACTCTGAACGAATTAAACAATTGATGATGGCTTCCATTGATGGTGAAAGCACACCTGAGGAAGAAGCGGAACTGAAACAAATGCTGATTCAGGATCTTGAACTGGCAGAAGAATATCAACAACTTAAAAATCTGAAGATTATGACATCACAAACACGCATCAAAGAACCGGCCCCCGAATTGTGGGATCACTACAGTCAAACCGTATTCACTAAACTGGAAAGGGGAATCGGTTGGATTCTGTTTACAATCGGTGCTCTTGTGCTTCTGTTTTACGGAGCCTGGCTTGCCCTTTCAGACCTGCTGACAGATCCCGGAATTGCCTGGTGGCTGAAGGCCGCAATTGTGGCTCTGGTATCCGGAAGCATCATACTCCTTGTCTCTTTAGTCAGGGAAAGAATCTATACGAATAAACACGAACGATATAAAGATGTGATACGATGATAATAACAACCTCCTCACAAATTGCGGGCAAAACGGTAACACAAACCCTCGGTGTGGTCAGAGGAAATACGATCCGTGTACGGCACCTGGGCCGGGATATTCTTGCTTCATTTAAAATGCTGATCGGTGGCGAAATACACGATTACACCAAAATGATGGCTGAAGCCAGAGAACAGGCGATTGATCGTATGATGGATGATGCTCGTTCTCTTGGCGCCAACGCTATTGTAGATGTGCGTTTTTCAACAAGCTATATCATGACGGCAGCAGCTGAAATATTGGTTTATGGTACGGCAGTGATTATTGAATAATCAGGAAACTTTCGGCCGGTGCAGCAGTAAACCTAAAAGAAGTCCAAAAAGAAACATGGACGTAGATGTTTCAAGCAAATGAAGATGCCTGATCGTTTCCGGCATGTATGGATTTGGTAGCAGGAGTTGAGTTGAGTGGATCACAGATATTGAAAAACCGGTGATTATGGCTATACGAACCGCACCTCCTTTCAGCATCCAGATAAGAGGCATGGCAAAAAGCATCCATAAAACTGCACGTAATACCTGAAAAGGAATGAGTGTGGTTTCAATTGCCACATTCCATAAATGAGGAAAAAAAGGTACCAATTCCGTACTACCATAAAACTCACGCAATTCGGCACTTTGCCAGGCAATATAATATCCAAATACAAAATAGATCACCAGGTAAGAAAGTATAATGACCACTGTTTTCCATACCCATTCTTTAACTGAAAAATTGTGATGATTATGAATTCCGTTGTCGCTTCCTTTCACAGTTGCTTTTCCATGAATCAGAACTGCAAGCGGAACAGAAATAACGACAACTACGGCTCCCATCAGCCAAAGCTGAGGTATGATTTCTGCCGGGATGTTCGTCATAAAAAACGACGCTTCGATTAATGACATGAATGTCATGATTCCATAAACAAAGAACAGCAATCCAAGTATCAGCTTTATTCCAGACCAGTGTGAGTTTCGAATAATCAGTGATAAAAACAGAGCTAATAATAAACAGTGCAACAGAAAAAGTATAAAAGAGGCTTCCGTATCTGTATCGGTACCGGAGGGCACATTGGTTAACAAGCCGGCAATTATGTAGCAAATGAAGAAAACGATTGTGACACCAATAACTCTTATCAGAAATTTCATAATTGATTATACAGGACCACAGATGTCACAGAAGTTGTGATAACATCAATTTGGTTTAAAGGAAATATTTCGCCTCGTCGCACTGGCAGTGACGAATTTCTCGGGTACCGGAATTTCGATCTTGATTTTTGTGCCTGCATATTCTTCAGATTCGATCCATAGATCTCCATTCAGTTGCACCGTAATATAGAGAGCCTTCGTGAGGCCAAAGCCGCCTCCCATTGTTGGTAAATGACGTACGTTCGATGCGCGGTAGCCGTATTCAAAAATACGGTCGATTTCTTTTTTCGGGATCCCCATTCCAGTATCTTCAACAATGAACCTGAGGAGATTTTTCTTTTGAAGAATGCCAACTTGAATTCGGCCGCCCGGCTCAGTGTATTTACGTGCATTCGCAATCAAATCCCGTATAACATCTTTAAAAATGAGGGGCATCACAATGCGTCCGTCCAGCTCACTATCTACTTCAAAATGCACGAGATAATCATTGGGTTCCTGATTGGCAATATTCTGAATAATTCGATACCTGCCCCTGCTGTTTTTTTCCACAGCATGGAAAAATCTGTCGAAATCGGATTTAAATTCAGCTACACTATAGGAAAGCCATTGGCCTGGATTTGATAACTGTTTTTTCAGCTCATCAGCCCGGATATCCATCACAACAAATACATCAAGTAAAATATCCCTGCCAGCAATTACTTCCTTCTTAATTTGCTCATCATCCGTTTCTTTTTCAAGGTAATTAATGAGGTCTATAATTTTATTTTGATACTTTTTGAGATTATCAGGAGAAAAACAGCTCTTTTCACTTTTTCTGATATTATTGGCAAATTGAGATGTTTCTGATAGAATTTCCGTGAAAACGTCATTATAACCTGTCAACATTTTCAGAAGATCGAGCTGCAGCTGAATAACATTGATCAGGTTCAAAAAGGAATGCATTTCCACAGCATTAAACTGTTCTGAAGTTAGGTCATATAAAGCAGATAGGTGTTTGGATGTAATTTTCATGTCTTGATAGTAAAATCAGTTATTATTGTACGGAGCCCCGCCGGAACAGTTGTGGATAGTAATATTTACAAAAATTTAGCCGGTAATGATTTCGGGGATATCCTGATAACAGGTACAGGTATTTCTCTAACACGCGTTTATTGATATACAGATTGCCACAAAGATAATTGTTCATTAAACATATCGTATGCTGTAAGCCCGGTTATGTGAGTCCTTCCGGATAACAGGGATTGTATATATATCTCAAAACCATCGCAGTAACGATCTTCTGAAAGCATGGCACGGGCGCCGGATTCCGTTGCACCTTCACCATGAATTTCGGCATACGCAAGGCTTTGGTAAAGGTTCATTGCAAGCTGAAGGTTTTCTCGTGCCTCTCTTTCATCACCTCTTAACCAGTACACATAACCATCAAGAAACAGGGCCTCATAACTCATTTTATTTGATGATGTTACTACATTTAATAAAGACTTTGCTTCATCAAATTCATTTTGAAACAGATAGATTTTTGATAACATAAGGGGTGTTCCTGTTTCCTCCCGGTTCAGGTTCCATGCACCGGTATAACGAGCCAGGGATTTCTCAGGATTAAATAGAGGATTATCAGGATCCATACAAAAATGAAGTGTACCGAGCTGCAACTGAGTGCGGGGAGCATTCGGCTGCTGTTCTTCGAGCTTTAGCAGATAATTTTCTGCAGATTCGAAATTTTTTTGCAATAAATGCATACTTGCTAAATAATACAGTGCATCTTCATGATTTTCATTGATCTCAAGTGCTTTTGAATAGTATGTTGCAGCCTCTTCATAATTGCGCTGGCTGCGAAATGCAGTAGCCTGGTTATAGGCTTCCCAGAATTGTAAAATCTCTTCACGATCTTCTGAACGATCATTAAGCGGGATGCCTTCCTTTTCAATGAATGCAGGTAAATATTTCCAGATTCCAATCATTAAATACAGTACAACTATTAGCGCAAAAGTGAAGATGTGTATTTTATTGATCATTGCAATGGATTCCAGGTTATAATTTCATGATTGCCTTCAGTAATCAAAATTCGGCGATTTGCCTCCAGATTAGTAAATAATTGCTCGACTCCGCTTGGCCAGAGTATATGAAGCTGATCAACTATATCGGCTTTTTTTAACCCAAAATGTTGTACCAGCATATTCTGTGACAGGTAGGAAGGCTGCAGTCCCACCTGTTTTATCTGTACACCATCTTTAGTAACCAGCCTCAATTTTGCGCCTATTGCAGACAGGTTGCTTTGCGTACCTGTGAGTTGTACCTGCAGCCAATTGTTACCTGTTTCTGTCCGGTTTTCCAGCAAGATACCCGGGCCGCTGTGATTTACAATAAATAGATCGAGCTTCCCATTGTTATTAAAATCAGCATAGGCTCCGCCACGCCCTACATGTTCTTCAAGAAAGTAATCTCCGGCAATAAGAGATACTTCATAAAACCCTTCCTCATTATTTCGGTTCCAGTATAGCTGATCTTTCATTGGAACAAGCTGTTTTGGGTTACCGATCATCTGGTTTGTATGTCCGTTTACTACAAACAGGTCGGGACGCCCGTCATTGTCGAAATCAAAAAATGAGGTTGCCCAGCCAACATAATCCAGTGATGATTGGCCGAGCCCAAACCGGTCGGCTTCATCTCTGAAGAATAACATTCCCTGGCCATCTTCGCTCCACAGGTTATTATAGAATGCATTTTCCTGGGCAATCCAGTGCGTGATGAACAGATCAAGGTCTTCGTCTCCGTCCCAGTCTCCAATAGCCACACCCATCGACCCACGGTAATCGGCAACCTTAGCCTGGTAGCTGATGTTAAAGAACTCGCCATTTCCAAGATTGCGGAACAGCATGTTGTCGGTAACATCATTTGCCACATAGAGATCGGGAAGATTATTTCCGGTTAGATCCACCCAGGCTGCTTCCAGGCCTTTTCCCTGCGTATTTGCAACTCCTGCCAGCTCGGCTATTTCGGTAAATGTACCATCACCATTATTCATGTATAATAGATTTCGGATAGGGTCAAAAACCGAAGGATTAATGGATGGCGGTTCTTGTAAATCCCGGATTTCAGCCACATCCGGAATCTCAAAATATTCGATATAGCCGGTAATGTAGAGATCAACAAATCCGTTGCCATTAAAATCGCCCCAGGCTGCACCGGCCCAAAATCCATATTGATCACCCAAACCGGCCTCTTCGGTGACTTCTGTAAACGTTCCATCCCCATTATTTTTAAAAAGCCTGTTCTGTCCGTAACCTGTTATCAAACAGTCGATATAACCACTGTTATTATAATCGGCCCAAGCCGTTGCCATTCCATGCATCCTGATTTTTAATCCAGCCTCTTCTGTAACATCAGTAAACGTACCATCTCCATTGTTCCGGTACAGTTTGGTATGTGCAGGTGAATTTCGAAATTCATCAGGACTCATATCCATCGGGCCGGAATTATTTACGATGAAAAGATCCTGAAATCCATTATTGTTGTAATCGATCCATGCAACACCAGATCCCATATCCTCGGTAATTCGTGACCCCCGCTCACCATAAAAGTGCCTGAAATAAATTCCCGTAGTTTCGGTCACATTTTCAAAATGTACTTGTGGTGCATCGGCAGGCAAATCCCTCGCAAGCCTTGATGTAAGGCCTTCAATTTCCTGGCCGGGTAAATACATTTCCTGTTCAGCTTCGTGCCAAATTGCAGCTGCAGCTAATAAAATCAGCAGTGTTGATAAGACTGACCACCAAAATACTTTTCGTTTTCTTCTTGATAACCCTGATATCATAGTCCTGATTCACGATATACTTTAACGGTTTTAACATCTTTGGATATGGTAGTGATTGGCGAAGTATCGTCCTGTACCACATGCGCGAATAACTCATTCATTAAAAACTGGCTGAATTTTCTGTATTGCATTTTAGCAGTTATTGTAATCTCAGTCACAGATTCAGACATACTTTCCATCGAGTATTTTGCCGGGCTGGACTTATTAAATGTGTTATAATGAACTCCCGGTTCATCGAGCCGCATCGAAAAACGGGCATAGTCTGATCTGCCGGGGTAGAGTGCGCGGCTATATCTTACTCCCACCATTTCCCATAAATTATGCTGATCGATCAGGTTCCCATATTGATCAACAGGTTCTGCCCTGAACATAAACGCCCCCGGTTCGATGAAATAATTATCATCCAGGATTCCGGAAGAGAAGAGTACATTTCCATCCTGATCTTCAGCTATGATTTCAATCCATGACTGGATCATGTCAAGCGGGCCGGTGGGAAAATCATGGCCAACTTTCCGGTTAGTGATTAACACATCCATTCGCAGTTCATCACCAAGCCGAACACTGTCGGGGCTGATAATCGTAATAGGAATAGCAGGCCCGCTCACCCATTTATCCGCAATTTCAGGGATCTCGATCTTGCCCTGCAGCCACTCTTCGATCATTCGGACATGGGTTTCAGCATCCGGCAGATTCAGCAATGTTGGAACATACTGGTTAGCTCCCAAAAAGCGGTGGCTGCGATGCATCCCATCGTCCGGAGTTCGGTTATAGTCTGTAGCATCTCCGCTCGACGGATCCATTGAAGGTATGAGCGGCATGTGGCACTCTCTGCATTCAACCGTTTTAAAGGGATCTTTTTCGGTGTACCAGTGGCTTTTTCTCCACTGATCGTATTGGTTTTGAAGCTGAACCCATCCAACATCGTTAACATGCTCGTCAATAAATTGTTTGTGGCAGGCGCCACAATATTCGGAGGTTTTGTAGAGCGGACGCCTGAAGCTGTCGATATGGTGCTGCGGATAAGCCCGTATCAGAAAATCACTGACCCATTTGGCAACTTTCCCATCATGCAGTTCAAACATATACCGTTCGGGGGCCTCGATCACAAAATCTGCATTTCCCTGAACGTCGGCTTCGGTTATTGCGTGACAGGAAATGCAGGATACTCCTTCTGTAAGGCCAATGCGGTTAGTAAGGTCGTCAGCATAAAGATTTGCCGAGCCTGCAAACAGGCCAATCGGGTCGTGACAACCGGCACAGTATCTTGCAGAAACGGCACCTTTTTGCTCACCCATCGCCTGTTGAATTACCCTGAAGAATGGGTCTTCGGCAGAGTAACGGTGTGCGCTCACATCCCATTCTGCATAAATTTCGGAATGGCATCCTGAAGTGCCACATGATGCAGAGCCACCCAGGAGTTCAGCATCAATGAGTTTGCCATGTGAGGTAGTGGCCAGGCTAGGAAAAAATGGGCTATCGGCCCCATGGTGGTAAAGGTAATCGTCCGGAATTTCAGTGTACAATTTAGGTGATGAGTAGGCAAACATAAACAGGCCAACCAATGCAAACTGAACACCCAATAAATAAAAACTGTTAAATCCGAACCTTTTTTGAACTGATGATTTTGAAATGGCAATTTCTGTTTTCTCTTTTACTTTTTTATCCCTGAAAATAATAAGCACAATATGCGGGATTACTGATGCAATCAGTACGAATGTGGACACAATATGGATATTTTTCCAGAAAGCGGTGATATGGGTTGTGAATACAGCCTGCCAAGTTAAAACAACACCGGAGATGATCGCTACTGTTGTAGCAGCCATTCCTATGTACCCGGTGATTACAAACTCATTCCATGGCCTGTCTTTATACTCAACCCAATGCTTCCACTGATACCAGAGATAGGGGAAAAGAAAAATCAAACCAACACCTGTGTGCAACAGAACCATCACCTGGTTGGTGAGGCTGAAAGGAAGGAGGTAGATACTTAAACCTGTAATGATTTCAAAAAGAAGAAATCCCGAAACGCAATAGAGTAGTGGTTTTGTCCATTTTGTATCCATAGAACTCATAGGCAGAGTAGGTTGTCATATTAAGATATAAAGATATGATACTATGAATTCTGATTATTGTAAAATTATGAACAAATATCAACCCGTAAATAAAAAAACTTTGTTCATGGCACGGTCGATTATCGAATTTTGTAACAGACTGAACCTGCGGTTACAATATCTGACGTCCGCGAGTGGTCTGTGAAGCTTGCCAGTCAACTGTCGAGTAACCATGAAGCCACGACAAACATAGAAAAATGCTCCAAATTCCGATCTGCCCGAATGCAAGTCTGCATGGTGATGCTTGCTTTGACCTAATGTATACAGAAAACACGTCTCCGGTAAAATTTCAGCGATCTCTCCAGATATAAACAGCATCACCCGGCCGCACTTTTTCAGTCAATTTAATCGTGCATTCTTCTCCTTTCGCAGCGGCTGCAGCAGGCGTATCATCTATCCACAGTGAAGAGATAACGGTTTCAACCACACCGGTAGAGCTGCCTATTATAAGAAGTGAATCATTGATTTCAATTTGACTTGCTTTCAGCCTGAGATGTGCTGCTTCTGCTTTCGGATAATAATGAATCACATCACCTGCATAAATTTTCTTTCTTGTGGATGCTGATCCGTGAACTTTACTCCACTCCCCCATTTTTCTGCCAAGATAATAACCATCCCAGAACCCCCGGTTATAAACTCCGGCGAGATTTTCTTTCCATTTGCTGACTTTTTCGGGATTGAAAGCACCGTTCAATACCGCTGCAGATGCCTCTTTATAGCAGTTGGTCACAGTTTTTACATATTCAGGCGAACGGCCCCGGCCTTCTATTTTAAGAACTCTTGCACCTGAATCTATAATTTGATCCATAAAATCAATGGTACAGAGGTCTTTGGGCGACATAATATACTCATGATCAATATCGAGCCGGTTGCCATCAGCCGAAGTAACTGTGTACGACTGGCGGCAGTTCTGACGGCATTCACCCCGGTTAGCAGACTGATTATACGTATGAAGGCTCAGATAGCATTTTCCGGAAATTGCCATACACAGGGCGCCGTGCACAAAAACCTCTACTTTAACAAGTTCACCGGATGGCCCCCTGATATTGTGAACATGAATTTTCTCACATATTTCCTTCACCTGCTTAAGTGAAAGTTCCCGGGCAAGTACCATCACATCTGCATATTGGCTGTAAAATTCAACTGCTTCAATATTTGATATATTTGCCTGAGTGGAAATGTGTACCGGTATGCCCGCCCTCTTTGCCAGCTGAATTACAGCGTGATCTGTTGCTATGATTGCAGAAATACCGCTATGATAAGCCTCATTAACGATCTCCTCAACAACAGACAGGTCATCATTATAGATTACAGTATTGAGTGTCAAATATGGCCGGACCCCATGATCCTTGCATATCGATACAATTTCCGGCAATTCTGACATTTCAAAATTCGCAGCACCCCTTGCACGCATATTCAATTGGCCTGCCCCAAAATATACTGCATCAGCACCGGCCTGAATAGCGGCCTTGAGAGATGCATGATTTCCTGCAGGGGCCAATATTTCTATAGAATCATGTTTCATTTTCAGATAAATAATGAGATATAAAGATAAGATATACTTCTATAACAATAACACCGGAATCTCATATTACGCATCTTTACCCGGCGAAGTTTTCCTGTTCAGCGAAGCCTCAACTACGTAAAAACTTCGTTGTGTGATCCTGGCATAGTAGATAATACAGTAATGCCGCTTTCATCACTTGTACATTTCAACATCTTCCAAAAAATTCCAGTATACAACTCCCCGATTTAAATTGATTGGAACACAGATTTTGCAGACTTTGATAAGACAGATTAGTTAACCGTATGGCCTGAATCAATGAATTGTATAGCAGCTGTAGATGTGGGCGGAACCAAAATCGCCGGGGGATTATTTTCATACGAAGGTAAACTTCTCTATGATAGTGTTGCACCTGTAACCGGAAGTGCCGGGGGAGAAGTGGGGATCATCATTCAAGAATTAATTAGCAGCCTTTTCAGGAATTCAACTGAAACCCCGATTTCGGCAATAGGTATATGTGTGCCGGGAATTTATAATCCTGATAAAGGTACCGTGTGGGCTCCCAATTTGGAAGGATGGGATTCATATCCTCTGTTGAAGGAAATAAAAAGTATTACAGACCCTGATATTCCGGTGATCATTAGCAGCGACCGAAGCTGCTACATTTTGGGAGAAGTTTGGCAGGGTGCGGCAGTAGGCTGCCAAAATGCGGTTTACCTATCGGTTGGAACCGGAATAGGTGCAGGTATTCTCGTCAACGGTTCTGTGGCGCAGGGAATCGGGAATAGTGCAGGCGCCGTTGGCTGGATGGCTCTAACACGGTCTTACATTGCCGGGTATCAGCATTGCGGTTGTTTTGAATATCATGCTTCAGGCGAAGGGCTGGCACGTGTTTACAGAAACTACCTTTCCGAACTGCCAGCTCACAGAGGTGAACTCGATGGGATATCACCCGGGAAAATTACGGCTAAAGATGTATTTGATGCATGGCAAAAAAAAGATGCCATAGCAAAAAGGGTAATCGGTGAAGCAGTGGAATATTGGGGAATGTCTGTAGCAAACCTGATAAGCATTCTCAACCCCGAAAAAGTGATCCTTGGAGGCGGGGTCTTTGAATCTGCTGTACCGCTTATGAGCCAGATCATCAATGAAGCAAAAAAATGGGCTCAGCCCATTGCGTTTGATCAGGTCAGTATTGAATATTCAGCACTTGGCAAGTACGCCGGATTATACGGAGCTGCATTTCTCGCATTAGAATCCATCAAAGGATATCATAACTATGGATAAAAGCGGAACACGGCTTCTCTTCACATCGGCCTGTATGGGACTGCTTTTGTTCGGAGTAACACTTACTACTCTTGGCTCCATATTGCCTGCAATCATCAACCGCTTTGAAATTACGATGACCGAAGCAGGTTTTCTGTTTACATTAATGAACCTGGGCATATTGGCTGCTTCTTTGGTTTTCGGGCCTGTTGTTGACAGGTTTGGATATAAAACTCTGATGTTCGCCAGTACACTGCTTATCTTGGCCGGCCTGCAGGGTGTTGCATTCTCTTCATTGTACAGCTGGTTTTCGGTATTCATTTTTCTTTTTGGATTTGGAGGCGGATTAATGAATGGTGCAGCAAATGCCCTGGTAAGCGATATCAGCGATGGTGACCGAAGTTCGAAACTCTCACTTCTGGGTGTTTTCTTCGGAATAGGAGCATTTGGTGTACCCCTAAGCCTGGGTTTTTTGCTTGAGTATTTCAGTTACACGATAATACTTGCAAGTATCGGAATCTTTGTACTCACTGTTGCATTATTTTTTCTGACGATATCATTTCCGGAACCAAAACAGCCACATAGTTTTCCGGTTAAAAAAGCTGCATCTCTTGTAAAACATCCCATTCTGCTTTTATTGGCATTCATTTTATTTTTTCAAAGTGGAATGGAAATCACTGCCGGGGGTTGGACAGCCGCCTATTTTAATGATGTTCTGAATGTGAAGCCCTCAACATCCATATTATTGCTTTCTTTTTTCTGGATAGGCATGATGCTGAGCAGGCTCGCTATCAGTAAATTGGTTCTGCACTTCACACCGGCACTCATAATCAAATCGAGTATGGCACTGGCGCTGGCTGCATCGCTGATATTGCTTAACACCGGCAGCATTTTGCTGGCTACGATAAGTGTGTTCTTACTTGGTGCCGGATTTGCCGCAATTTTTCCATTGATCCTTGGATATATAGGCGATCTGTATCCGGCAATTACAGGTACAGCTTTTAGTTTTGCCTTTACGATTGCATTAACCGGAGGTATGCTGCTGCCATATCTTGCCGGAATTTTAGGCGACACTTTCAGTTTAAGAATTTCCTTTTTAATTATACCCGCCGCACTTTTAGCAACCTATTTTCTCTTTTTGGGGGTTCTGCAGGTCTTTGCCAAATATCATCCTCAAATGAAACCATAATTAATATCTGAAACGTATGAGCAAATTTGCTGTCGAATGGTTAAATCATGCAAGATCAGTACTTGATGAAATTGAATCCACACAATTAAAAAATATCGAAGAAGCAGCCATGATAATGGCAAACTCCATTGAAAAAAGGAGATGGGTTCATACATTTGGCTGCGGACATTCCACAATACCTGTGGAGGAAATGTATCCCAGAATTGGAGGTTTTGTAGGTTTTCATCCCATGATAGAACTGCCTCTCTCTTTCTTTACCCATATACATGGTGATATGGGTGTGCACCAGTTTCTTTTTCTCGAACGTGTGGAAGGTTATGGACGCGAAATCTTGAAAAGTTACAACCTGCATTCAGAAGATACCATGTGGCTGTTTTCTCATTCAGGGATAAATAATGTAATCATCGATGTGGCACTGAGAGCAAAAGAGCTGGGCCTTGGCCTGGTTGTTTGCGGATCAGAAAAAGCATTTACCGGGAAGAAATCCCGGCATTCTTCCGGTATTAAATTGTTCGAAATCGCTGATGTAGTGATTGATTCCTGTGTTCCCGCAGTGGATGCAACGGTTCAGCTCAACAGGCATTTTGACAGAGTAGGGCCGGTGTCGACCATGGCATTTACATCAATGGTCTGGATGGTGATCACAACAGTTGCCGGAATACTTGAAGAACGTGGTGTAAAACTTTATATCCATCCTTCTCACAATGTACCGGGTGATGAAACCGCCCATGAACGGCTGACTGATGCACTGAATGAATATAAACGTAGGATTGCAGGAGTTTAAAACCCAATCTCCGCCTGGAGCCAGAATTTACTAACATCTGCCATTGTGCCCTTTCCTTCGAAACGGGCATATTTAATTAAAAACGGAAGCCAATTGTTTGGGAGGACAAGCCGGGTGCTTCCTCGAAGTCGAGATGATAAAAGAAAGCAGTGAGCCTGCTATCAGGGATCAAATTATCCATGATCATGTGGCCCAAGTGGGAATCAGAGGTAAATATACCCATCGGATGCTCAGGGCCGAATACCCGATTAACCTGCCAAAGTTGCGAGGTTTTGCTGGCGGGTTCGGTGGAGAAATTCACTGATCTTTCCCAAGAACGCCGACGCTGACAGGAACTCACTGGCGTTTGTACGCTGTCAGGTCGGGTAAATCAACCTACAATCTTTTAAAAGAATACACGTATCGATCCGTAAATATTTCTGCCGGCGCCAGGCATGGAATTTACACTCAGATGATCTGTATAGTGCGTGTTAAGCAGGTTTTCCGCACCGAATTGTAATGTGAGATAATCTGTAAGGTGTACCCTTGCAAGAACATCCCACAGCGTATGTCCACCGGTTCGTGTTTCATGGCTGTTTTGTTCAGCAACTCTTTTTTGTGCCGCAGCCCATCGAAACCTTGACTCAAATGATACAATTTCGGATTCCCGTTGTATGGAAACAGAACCTTTCAATGGCGGTATCATGGGCAAGGGTTCATTCAGTTCGTTGTGATTCCCATATACAAATGAAAATGTGGCTCCGGAACTCCATTTACTGGCTAACCGTACACTCAAATCGGCTTCAAATCCGGTGAGTGTTGCCATTCCCATATTTTCATACCGCTTGAAATTCGAATCCATTCGTTTTCCGGCAATATAATTTTCCATTCGATTATACCAGACAGAAGTACTGCCATTTACGCGCGAAAACTCACTGCCAAATGTGATAAAAAATTCCGCCTGGCTGCTTCGTTCCGGCCTTAATCCCGGATTACCATAATAAAAGAACCCATCCAATGGCTGATATATGTAATAACCATATCGCTCAAGGTGGCCGGGAAGACGTTTTCCGTCAGATATCCGCGCGCTGGCGCTCAGCTTTTCAGTTAAACGCTTTTCAGCAGAAATTCCGAATGAATAACCGATATCTATTGGTTCGAGGCTGCTGAGGCCGGGATATTCGGCTTGATATGTGGCGATAGCACTTGCTTCCCGAATACGGTTAAACCCGATCTCTGCCCGGGCATTCACACCAAGTATCCAGTTGTTATCAGTAAAATACCTGTAAGCCGTACCCATCAAGCCATTTCTCTGGGAAACATCACCAACATTCACCAGGTACATATCGCGAATATTGGGATCTGTATGCTCCATCAGCATATCAGCGAATGCGGAAATAGAATATGCTTCAAATTTCAGATTCATCAGATGGCTTCCGGTTGATGCGCCAAATTCTGTGGAGAATCCGGCTGTTGTCGTCTCACCATACATCGGCATATACATATTCCTCATCACATCTCTTTGGCCAACGTCGCGCCCATAATCATCCATCCAGTGCTCTACACGGTTTAGATAGATATTGGTTGTAACAGAGTTGATCAGGTTTGTGGGATTAGCCCAATAATATTCCAATCCTGCAATATGAGCATCGGCCCGGCGAGTATCCATAAGGAGCATGGGATAACCGATTTCTCCCGCAAAATCACCAATATATCTCAGGTTGAAACGGTGATTTTCTTTTGGCTGATATAATATTGCTGTATAGACATTCCCTTTTTCCAGTCCTGACCCTGGAATACGCGGCCCGTTACCGGGCTGAAGGTCTCCTGCATTACGATAGGTTCCAGACAGTCGAAAGGCCCAGGTTTCGTCACCATACATAAACGAGACTGCAGCACTTCTCTGACTGCTGACTGCTTGATAACCTGTTTCTGCACTCCCTGACAAACCGCTATTCAGAAGCGGACGGGCCATTGCAAAGTTAACGGAGCCGCCAGGAGCTGTGGATGTCAGGCTTTGATTTTCCTGGCCACGGTTGATTTCAATAGCCTGGAGGTTGTCAGACTCAATATACGCGGTAGCCGGGTCCATGCCATCCACACATGCCGGAGTGAGCCGCATGCCATCGATCATAACATCCACGCGGCTGTCACGAAGGCCGCGGATTACAGGGTCTTTGGCAAAGTTTGCCCGGGTTACCATATCGAGGCCCGGTACAGATCGCATGTGATCTTCCACTGCCCGGGTTTTTGTATCGCTGTAGATTCCTGAATAGCGCATATTCATCCGGCCAGCGGTGATGATGATGTCATCATTCCTGATGGGTACTGGGGCCAGGTATACAGTATACGTTGAATCAAATTCAATATTTGTCAGCTCAAGAATACTATTCCTGAATCCAATATGGCTAAACACTAACCTGTTGCTACCGTGATAAAATAGAATCACAAAACTGCCATCCTCACCGGTAACCGTTCCGTTATTCATTCCCTCGGTATAAACATGAGCACCGGGGACAGGGTCAAGGGTTTGTTCATCCAGTACTCTGCCTGTAATCACTGAATCTTGTATAGCAATACCTTGCAGAATATCTGGAAAAACAAAATGTATCGATATAACCCAGAGTAAAAGTACTTTCATGGTTACAGGTAATCAGAAATCCAGTTCAAAAATGTGACTACCGGCATCATGGCCTTCAATTTCGATTTGAAATCTCAGCTCCCAGTCGCCTGTCATGTTGAAATTTACCTTCCCCGTGTAAAAACCATTCCCATTATGAATGGGATGTACGTTATTACTCGAACCGTGATCCATGGATGGCATCCAGGGTTCAAAATCAAAAACTGCGTTCAATACCGGCGGAAAGCTCATCATCGATTCACGTTTGTGAAGAGAGATGATCAGATTATTTAAGCCCACCTGTGGTGTAGTAGGTTCAATCCAGGTAAGTACATATCTTGACTGGTTTTCCGTCATAAATGTCTTTACTCGATTCGAAGCTTCCACATCAATGGGTATGATGCCGGTTACCTCAATTCCGGGGTTTGAAGGTATTTCAGCCGTAATCTGAAGCTCCCAGCTTCCCATCATTCCGCTCGGCATGGTAAAAATTACCCAGCCGGCATGGAGGTTATGGGTATTGTCTCTGGTTGAGCCTGGAATTTCAAATGGTGATGCATGCGAATGTGCTTCCATATGCATCATAGGCACAAACCTGAATTGTGTGTTTTGCATGCGGTCGCCATTTTGTTGAACATCAAGAAAGATCTCATTATATCCAACCTGAAGAGGTGCATTGGCATAAGCCGTAACGGTAATCCCATTATCTGTGAATTCACCAAGATTATAGAGATCGGGTTCGGGTGTTTCATTATCAACTGAGTTTGAATCACTGCACCCGGCAATTGTCAACATCGCGAAAGCAAGAAAATTTACAATATATAATTTATTGATTGTGTATTTCATGATAAATAAACTGAATTTTGTTTTGTGGTTTAGATGAGCCGGTAGTAAGACCTGGACAAGAGGGAGTTCTCCCAAGGATGAAAACACAACAGAATAATCCTGTTACGAAAACTACGTCAGAGAAACCCTGCGCTAAATCAAATCTCAAACCGCTTATTCATGTGCAGACAGGCGCCTGCCTGGTTCAGCTTATTTTTGGAGGAGGAATTTCCGTTTTTATGGACTGTGAAATACCATAAACCGTAACAGTGATGAAAGATTCGTCATTATTTGGAAAAAGATTCTGATTTGTTTTCAGATCAGGAAGAATAGTACCAGGATAGTATTCTGAGTGAGCGGCTCTCGATTCGGGTTGTTTGTCTTGCTGCTCCTGGATTTGGCTTGTCAGATAGCAAAATCCCTCGCAATCTGAATCCGGCACATTCCGGTTTACACAAAAAAGCTCGATGATACTCTCTTTGAAAATGTGGTACTCCAGCAACGGAACAATTGGCTGGATGGCACCGGTAAGAAACGATATCAATAATATGAGAGAGTATATCTTTTTCATACACAAATATAAGATAAAAGAGTCTTATAACCAATATAAATCTCCATCCAGGTAAAAAATACATGCTTTATAGCCACTGAAACACAGAATATTCCGTGCTTTTCCGTGTTTCAGTGGAATTATTTCACATCCTTAAAGTGATCACGATGTGGTTGGCTTAAATATATCCTGCCATGAACCTTTTAATCATTTTTTTCCAATTCCCTGAAATCCCCCCGGCCCCCTTTAAAAAAGGGGGAGTTTTTTTTTGAAACATATTGTTTTTGCGTTCTTTTGCGGTTTCAGAATATTGAATTTCCTATATTAGGATAAAAGAGTCCAATAAATCTAATACATCAACTATGCTGCTATCCAAATCTTGCGTGTACGGCCTCAGGGCATCGTTATATCTCGCATCAAAAAAAGAAGGGGAGTTTATCCCAATTAAAAAAATGAGCGATAAACTTGAAATATCTTTTCATTTTCTGACTAAAATTCTTCAACAATTAACAGCTGAGGGAATCCTGGAATCCTTTAAGGGCCCAAATGGTGGAATCCGCCTCAACAGGCCTGGACACAATGTTCAGCTTATGGATATCGTTCTTGCCATTGATGGTGAGCAGCTTTTAACGGAATGTGCACTTGGCCTGCCGGGCTGCGGCATCAAAAATCCTTGTCCGCTGCATGAAAAGTGGGCTGAAACCCGTGATGCAATTAAAGGTATGCTGGAAAATACCACCCTCACGGAACTCGTTGAAAAAGGAAAGGCTGAAAACCTGCGGCTGACTACCGATGGCGGGTTCGACATCCTTTTCGACGATTGAATAAATTTAACTGAATTACGTGACGTTTTCTCTATCAAATTTATCCGGGCTTGTGCATAAATATAATGTACCTGGCCCGAGGTATACATCATATCCGACTGCCTTACAATTCACAGATTTAACCGGCAACAGCCTCATTGAAGAGCTGGAATCACAAAGGCAGTCGTCACCACGCGATATATCTCTGTATTTTCACATTCCGTTTTGTTTTTCGCTCTGCTGGTATTGCGGGTGCACCAAAATAATAACACGCGATCAGGATCGAGGCGACATTTATCTCGATTATCTTGAGAAGGAGATGCGTTTGCAGAGCTCAACACTGCACCCGGATACCAAAGTACAGCAGATCCATTTTGGTGGTGGAACCCCCACATTCCTCTCTCCGGAGCAGTTGCAGAGGCTGGGTAAATTGATCGATACCTGGTTTAATGTGCACACAGACGCAGAGTTCAGCGTGGAAATCGATCCCCGCAGAGTGGATGAGGGGCACATCCGGGCATTGAAAGAAATTGGCTGCAACCGTGCATCGCTGGGAGTTCAGGACACAAATGAGGAGGTGCAGCAGGCAATTCATCGTATTCAGCCGTTTGAGCAGACCAAAAAAGTAACCGATCTGCTGCGCAGTAATGG
>PWLN01000005.1 GCA_003559375.1 Balneolaceae bacterium
CGGAAATGCAACGGGCAGACGAGGGGTCATCGTAGTCATTCGTCAGCCCGTAAAAGCAACGGGCAGACGAGGGGACGACACCCCGCCGAGGGGTTGGGACGGGATTTTTGATATCAGGTATATGCTAAAGTTTTGTAATACAGCGCAGATTTGTGCCCCTCTTTTTATCAAAAATACCCGCCAATAACATACTTATTCATATTGATTTTTTTTTAAAACGCTGTAGGGGTTCGCCGATTTAATGAGGTAATAGTGATGAAATAAACGAAAATAATTTATGGATAAATCGACTGACTGGGATAAAATACTTCGATACCTATCCGGTGAATGTACATTCGAGGAGGAAACGGAATTGCTCGAATGGATGAATAGGAATCCGGAAAATGAAGAGTTTATCCACTTTCTTGAACTGATCTGGCAAATGGAGCCTGCAAGGAAAAAAGAAATAAATTCCGATACGGCATGGGAAAAGTTTAATGAAAGATACTATTTCAATCGACAGCCATCCGATAAAGATAAAAATACAGGCAAATCTGAGTTTATTGGTACTCATTCTGCCAGATATCAATGGAATAAGCGGCGATTATACTTGTACAGATTAGCCGGATTAGCTGCAAGTTTTCTAATTGTGATTACTGCAGTGTGGTTTTATACATCAACGTTGTCGGAGAATGAATCTGTAACAACTGATGAGATCCAGTTCCGTGAAATCAAAACGGAAAAAGGGCAAAGATCACGGATTATATTAAATGAAGGCAGTGTGATTCATCTTAATGGTGACAGTTATCTGAGATTGCCTTCATCATTTTCTCCGGGTGAAGACAGGGTTGTTTATCTTGAAGGGGAAGCTTTTTTTGAAATAACAAGAGATGATAATATTCGGTTTCAGGTAATTGCAGCCGAATCGGTTACAACTGTGCTGGGTACACGGTTCAATGTAAAGTCGTACAGGGATGATCCGGATGTTACAGTAGTTGTTGCCGACGGAATGGTTTCGGTTGGCTATTTAAATCAGCCGGCAATAGAACCGGCAATTCTTACAAGAAACCAAAAGGGAGTGATAGGCAGAGGTTATGCTCCGGTGATATCCGATGTATATGACCTCAGTATTTATCACGGATGGACACAAGGTGAATTGGTCTTTGAACACGAAGAACTTTCACAAATGATCAGCAAACTTGAAAGGTGGTTCGGTATCGATATCGAAATGCCTGCGGAGAAGGGGGTGTTTGAAGACAGGCGCCTTACAGCTTCTTTCTCCGAAAGACAGCCGGTAGAAGATGTTTTACAATCCATTTCTTTGGTGCTCGGCCTTTCGATAGAACGCACGGATACATCAGCAAATAGTTATAAACTTATCACTAAACAATAAAGACGGAGTTATTATGATAACGAAGCTACAATTGCTGGATAAAGCAAAGCATATCAGAGACGAGATGAGGCGTTTATCGGTTCTCTTGTTATTGTTTTTGTTTACTCCCGCATTAATTATTGCACAGCAGCAAACCTGGGCATTAAATCAGTCAGGTTTGGACAATTATGTACCCATAAGCTGGTACGAAAACGAAGCTTACAGCTCAGTTTATAAGCAGGAAATCGAGCTGAATCTTCGTAATGCAACTCTTGCGGAAGCCCTTAACGAAATACGTCGGCAAAGCAGTATCCGGCTCACCTACGACAGGAATGATCTTCCTGAGATGCGGTATACGTATGTTATGAACAATGTAACCGTGGTAGAGGCGTTCGATAATCTGTTTTCTGGAACCGATCTGGAAGCGCTTGCATCGCCTTCTGGCCAGGTGGTTGTGAAAACCCGGCAGCAGCTTGAGATGCTGGAACTACGACAGGAAACGGTTACCGGAGTTGTGAGAGATTCGAGAACCGGAGATACTATGCCCGGTGTGAATGTTCTCATTGAAGGCACACAAAGAGGTACAAGTACAAATATTGACGGTGAATTTGAATTAACAGTGGCTGATCTGAATGTCAGGCTTCGTTTCTCATTTATTGGATATGAGACCCAGTTTGTAGATTTGCAGGGCAGAGTATTTCTGGATGTGCAATTAGTGCCAACTGCACTAATGGGTGATGAACTCGTTGTAATCGGTTATGGTGATCAGAGAAGGCAGGATCTGACAGGCTCTGTTGCTTCTGTAAGTTCAGATGTTCTGGAACGAACCGTTTCCAGCACCCTCGACAGGGCGCTTCAGGGACGCGCAGCCGGCGTTATGGTTACCCAAAATACAGGCAGGCCGGGAGGTAATTCAACAATCCGTATTCGGGGAACCAACAGCTTGACCGGTAATGCTGAGCCATTATACGTTGTTGATGGTATTCCCATGCAGGGCAATGAAGGGGGTATTGGTGGAACTAATGTAAATGCGAGCAGCGGACTCGCCGGTATTAACCCTAATGATATTGCTTCCATTGATATTTTAAAGGATGCATCTGCAACTGCTATCTACGGTGCCCGGGCATCCAATGGCGTTGTGATGATTACTACGAAACGCGGCCGTGCGGGAGACACCCGGGTTGAGTACAATGGTTATGTAGGTTTTCAGAATGTATCGAGCAGGATTGACATGATGAATTTGCAGGAGTATGCAACATTCAAAAATGCACAGGCTGATATGTTTTTGCTGGAACGACGTGAAGAATTTGCAGACCCCTCAATTTTAGGCAGCGGAACGAACTGGCAGGATGAGCTTTTCAGAACCACTCCTATTACCGATCATACCCTTGCGATTAGTGGTGGTGATGCTGTGAACAGATACCGTTTGTCTATCGGTTATATGGGCCAGGATGGCGTAGTGCCCGGATCATATTTCGACAGATACTCAGCAAGAATCAGCTTGGATAACAATCCACGGCAATGGCTGCAAATCGGAACTACCTTAAATGTGAGCCAAACCAAAGAGTCACTCATTGTTGACGAGAGGCAAGGTGAAGAGATCATTATCAGTACAGCATTGCGAATGCCTCCGAATGTTCCTTTGAGAAATCCCGATGGTAGTTTTGGCGGGCCAACAGGTTTGGATGCAGCCTTTCAAAATGATAATCCGATTGCCATGGCGCAATTAAAGGATGATGACATGACACGGCGGCAGATTTTCGGTAATGTTTACACCGAAGTTAATCTGCATGAAACCCTGCGATTACGTACAGAGTTAAATATGAACTACGGGAACAGAGTACGCAATTACTTCCTTCCTACATGGCAAATGGGTGACTTGTCGAACGACGTAGCTCGGGCTACACGAAACAGGGACAGCAACTTCTGGTGGCAGTCAACAACATACCTAACTTATAATCAGTCTCTTACCGATAGGTGGATGCTGAATGGCACACTTGGCCATGAAATAGAAGAATCAAGCTGGGAAGGTATGTCAGGCGGCAGAAATAGTTTTCCATCAAATCTTGTACGGGAACTGGCAGCAGGCGATGCAGCTACGGCAACTGTAAGCAGTTATTCCGGCGGCAGCTCACTCCAGTCAATATTTGCACGCGCTAATATTCGCTATGATGAACGCTACCTGGTTACAGCTACCATGCGGGCAGATGCATCTTCAAAATTTGGCCCTGAAAACCGTTGGGGATATTTCCCGTCATTTTCTTTGGCCTGGAGAATTTCCAACGAGCAATTCTTTAATATTAATTCAGTATCAGAATTGCGACTAAGAGCAGGGTATGGTGTTGTAGGTAATGAAGGTATTGGAACCTACCTGTTTGGATCTGCTTTGAACATAGTTCCAACAAGATGGGGTACCGGCCTGATCACCGGCAATGTGCCGAACCCGGATCTGAGATGGGAATCAACAGAATCAATTAATTTCGGTCTTGATGTCGGGCTGTTTAATGACCGAATCAACCTTACCGCAGATGTCTATCAAAAATGGACAGACGACCTTTTGATGAGACGGCCGCTGCCACTTTATTCAGGTACAAGCGGAACCGGTTCTATGGGAGCCCCTATGGTTAACATCGGAGCTCTTGAAAATAAAGGCCTTGAACTGGCGCTGAATACAGTAAACCTTGATCGGGAACTTAGATGGCAATCTACATTCATCTATACGATGAACCGCAATAAAGTTACGAGAATGGATCAGGAAGGAACTTTCCTTGAAAGACGAATCCAGCATTTTGACCCTGTATCACGAACAGTTATTGGTCAGCCGGTAGGCCAGTTCTTTGGCTATAAAACTGACGGACTGTTTCTTACTGAAGAAGAAATCAACAACCACGCCCGGCAACACGATCAGATTGATAAGTATTCCGGTGTTTGGATTGGTGACCTTCGGTTCGTGGACACGAACGGTGATGGTATAATTGACGAAAGAGACCGAACCGTTATTGGTGATCCTAATCCAAAGTTTACATTTGGTATCAGCAACGATTTCTACTTCAGGAATTTTGATGTATCTGTTTTCATAAATGGCAGTTATGGGAATGATATTTTCAGCCAGGTACGCAGATGGACTGAGGGTGATCACTTCTGGAGAGCACATGCGCGTACATTGAACGACTATGCAAGAATTGGCATCATCAATAACCCTGATGCAACACCTGAAGAGATTAATAATGCAGGTATTAGTGAGGTGTATATCATGAATCCTGAAACGGACATGCCAAGAATCGGGGGCGCGAATAACAACGCCCGTATTTCGGATAGATTTGTTGAAGATGGCAGTTACATTCGGCTTAGAAACCTGACTGTTGGGTATTCGCTGCCCCCGGATCTGCTCAACCGATTTAATATCCGAACGATGAGGATTTATTTCAGCGGTCAAAACCTGTTTACCATTACCGGTTACTCAGGCCATGATCCCGAAGTTGGCTCCGATACGCAAGACCCGCTTCTGTTTGGTGTGGATATTGGAAACTATCCGTCTCAGAGGGTTTTCACCTTTGGCCTGAATTTCGGGTTCTAATTTTAATCCTGAAAAATTTTAAAGATTATGAAAACATTAAAGATTAAATATTTACTCGGTGCATTTCTGCTTACTGGGTTTGTGGCAGGATGTGGTGACTCTTTCTTTAGTCACCCGCCCACAGGGTCAATCGTTCAGGATACGTTTTATCAAACACCTGAAGATTTATTCATGGCAACTGCTTCGCTTTACAACATTGTATGGTTTGATTACAATGACAAGGCAACAACGGAACTGGGTGATGCTGCCGGCGGAGTTGTCAGGCATACAGTTCCATATTATTGGTTTAGAGCCGATGGAGCCGAGCCAAGGTTGAATGAGAGCTGGAGGTCATTGTATATCGTTGTTAACCAGGCAAATAATCACATTAACAACATCAGCACGCAAACGCCAAACACGGTTCCAGAAACGGTTAAAAATCATAGAATTGCAGAAGCCAGATTCATGCGTGGAGTTGCGTATTTAAAACTGGCTGCCGTATGGGATAACGTACCGATCATAACAAACACATCGGATTTAATCAACGATCCACTCGTGCCGCCAAACAGAATGCAAGATGTTTTCCAGTTTGCACTGAATGATTTTGAATTTGCTGCTCAGCATCTTGTTTTGAATGACGCAGCTGGCAGAGTATCAGAATGGTCTGCGAAATCTTATCTTGCACTAACCCACCTTACCATGGCCTACCATTTAAGTAGTGGTGGAACGTTGGTTCAGGATCACCTGAATGCAGCCTTGCAGCACGCTGAGGACGTGATTCGAAACAGTCCGCATGAATTGATGTCTGACTATTCTGACCTGTTCAGGCGTGAATATAATAATAATTCAGAAAGCATTTTTGCACTTCAATGGGTTCATGGAAGTGGCCATTGGGGTGCACAAAACAGCAAACAGGCATATTATGCTGCATTACCTGCTCTTACTGGAGTTGGCGATGGCTGGGGAGGAGGCCACCAGGTTTCCAATTGGACCTTTGACCTGCTTGGAGGAGCCAGTAGCGATGATGCACGCAGAAAAGCAACCTATATGGTATATGGTGACCACTACCCTGAGCTGAGAACTGCTTTTGGTGGTTATACTCATGAAGGGTCTCGACCAAGTATTAAAAAATATATTGTTGGCCGGCCCGAGGATAACGATGGTCAGGTAGGTTTCATGTCAACAGATATTAATACATATATGATGCGTTTGGCAGAAGTATATCTGATTGCTGCAGAAGCAATACTTGGAAATGGTCAATCGACTACTGATGCAAGAGCATTAGAGTATATCAATACAGTACGCTTAAGAGCCGGAGCTGAACCGTTGAATCAAATCGATTTGATGACAATACTCGAAGAAAGGGTTCGTGAACTTACAATGGAAGGAAAGTTCTTTTTTGATCTACGAAGAGTTTTTCACAAGAATCCTCAACTTGCTATTGATATTGTTAACCATCAACAGCGACACATGAGACATGACTGGAACTCAGAACTGGGTGAGTTTGAATTGATTCAGGATGGTACTCCCATCAGTGTAATTGAAGAAAGTTTCAGGCTGCCTATTCCTGAAGCCGAACTTACAACGAATCCAAGGCTCCGGGAAGATCCTGTGCCATACGCTTTTAATTAATAAAAGGATTTTTATTATGGATAAAATAATGAATGCAACAGAAAACAAAAG
>PWLN01000193.1 GCA_003559375.1 Balneolaceae bacterium
GCTTTTCATTGTCTTTCATGAAGCATTTTCAGGCGGAATCAGCCTGTTTCTTCAGGCACTGAATGATCCCGATGCCATTGCAGCTATTCGCCTCACACTGATAACCGCAGCAATCGTTGTGCCTGCAAATCTTGTTTTCGGAGTTTGCGCTGCCTGGGCCATTTCAAAATTTAAGTTCCGGGGCAAAAGCCTCTTAATTACACTGATCGACTTGCCTTTTGCCGTATCACCGGTCATTGCCGGATTGATTTTTATTCTGATTTTTGGCTCAAGAGGCTGGCTGGGACCCTGGTTTTTATCTCATGATATACAGATAATTTTTGCAGTACCCGGTATTGTCATTGCCACACTATTTGTCACTTTTCCGTTTGTTGCAAGAGAGTTGATACCGCTGATGCAGGCCCAGGGAACAGATGAAGAACAGGCTGCATTTGTTCTTGGTGCCAGCGGCTGGCAGACCTTTTTCCGGGTAACATTGCCAAATATCAAATGGGGCCTGATCTATGGACTCATTCTTTGTAATGCCCGGGCTATGGGTGAATTTGGCGCCGTGTCGGTAGTCTCCGGCCATATCAGGGGATATACAAATACAATGCCGCTTCATGTGGAAATTTTATACAACGAATACAACTTCACAGCTGCATTTGCCATTGCATCGTTGCTCGCTTTGCTTGCACTTGTCACTCTTGTAATTAAAAGTGTTGCGGAATCAAAAATATCAAACGGTTAAAAAGAAACAGAACTTCTGAATTTGAAAATATTATGAGTATCAGGGTAGAACATATAACCAAATCTTTTGGAACGTTCAAAGCATTGGATGATGTAAGCCTCACCATCCCTACCAATAAACTTGTTGCCCTTCTTGGGCCATCCGGTTCAGGGAAAACAACCTTGCTGCGAATCATAGCCGGGCTTGAAATACCGGACCAGGGCAGCGGTTCAATTTATTTTGACGAAGAAGACGTCCTGAACCGAAAAGCCCCACATCGCCAGGTTGGATTTGTTTTTCAGCATTATGCACTTTTTCGCCATATGACGGTTTTTGAAAACATTGCCTTCGGGTTAAAAGTGAAACCGAAAAAAAACAGGCCATCCAAAGAAATCATCAAAAACCGTGTAGATGAACTGTTAAAACTGATTCAGTTAGAGGGATTGGCGGGCAGGTATCCCAATCAGTTGTCCGGAGGACAGAGGCAGCGCGTTGCCCTGGCACGTGCGTTAGCCGTTGAGCCCAAAGTGCTTCTGCTTGATGAACCATTTGGCGCATTGGACGCCCAGGTTCGCCTTGAACTTCGACGGTGGCTTCGCCGCTTGCATGAAGAGATTCTTGTAACCAGTGTATTTGTTACTCACGACCAGGAAGAAGCGCTCGAAGTTGCCGACTTTGTGGTAGTGATGAACCATGGCAAAATTGAACAAATCGGCACCCCGGAAGATGTGTTTCACAGGCCGGAGACTGAATTCGTTATGAATTTTATTGGCCAGGTAAATCAATTCCACGGACGTGTGGAACAGGGAAAAGGCGTATTTGGGAAACTGGTTATTGAAGACGAACATATATCTGAAACAGATCATGCAGAAGCACACCTTTTTGTTCGTCCCCATGAAATCCGCGTCTATACCAAACAATCAAACAGCCATGAAGTGCCTGTAATAGTAGAACATATACATCAGGCGGGCCCAAGGGTGCGATTAGAGTTAAGAACTGATGAAGACAAGCTTCTTCAGGTTGAGATGACCCACGAAGATTATAAAAAGGCAGCACTTAATATGGATGATAAGGCTTATATATCTGTTCGTAATTCACGAATTTTTATAGCCGATACAATTTGTATGAATTCATAAATACAGTACAGGTCAATACTTTTAAACTAAAAGTAGAAGAATTCAGACCTATATCGCTCGCTCAACAAAACTGAATCGATATAACAGCAAAAAAGCAAGTGTATTAATTTAAAAAGATTGCGAAGCCTTCCATTTGCCTTCTATCAGAAATAATTCAGTGTTCCAAAAAAAATCTCCCTCCAACCTGTTAAACTCGCCTTCTTCACTGATCAACTCACCAATGAAAAGCAACTGAAATGAATCCATTTCATACAACAGCCTGAGTTCGTTATCGTCAAAAACCCCCGCCATCGATAATAATTTAAAATCCGATTCTGTTGGATTGTAAATTTCAAACAGGTCTCTTGTCAGTTGCTCATTCACATTTGCAAGGATATCTTTTTCAAAATCTGCTATACCCAAAGCTGCATCATAATGATGTTCATGTTTGAGCAGAGATAGATCCATCGTTACTCCGATCTGATGCCCTTTTAGTATATGGAATAATCCCACAATTTCATCAGGGTTCAGATACTCAGGATTTAATTTACCATTATCACAGCCTTCCAATTGCCATATTGGTATAAAAAATGATTGATCCGGCATTTCAGAAATTGTCATAAAATCCAGTGTGACCTGCCAATTTCCTGTGAGATTAATTTCGGCAATTTCATCATGAATGTCATAATGTGCACTTGGTGTGTTACAACCCACGTAACTAAAGATGATCAGCAGTGAGATAGAAAAGATTCTATGTTTCATTGTCGTAATAAGTTTTACGTTTGCAACTAAATCACCTGCCTGGTACCGGCAGAATGTCTCGAATAATATGCGCGGATTTATTTGTCACATTCAGATCGCATACTATAGACAACATCAAGGTATAAAAGATGGTAGTTCTTATTAGAATCCTTGATAGTTGATTGGTGCAGTGTACTTTATTTGTAAAAGAATAGCTGGAAAAAGTACAACGTAGTGCATGCCTTATCCTGAATATCCTTGACCTCTGATTCAAAACAAAAGGATGATTGGATAAACCACAATGACGTAAAAGACTTACGCTTACATTAATTAGATTATTCATCACAGCCCCAAATTAAGACCTTATTGATGAAGACCTCCTTTTCTAACTTACAGAAAAAGCATTTCGCATCAAATACCTACCCGATTGAATCCATCCATTAACACCTATCAATGAGACAAGATTTGGGGCTTTTCAGAATTTGTGAGACATGTACCGCCTGAATGTGGATAACTTTGTGGAAAAGTTGTGGGGAAAAAGGTGATTTTTTTGTTGACAGGTTATTGGATATTATGCAATTTATAAGTGGATACAGTTGTCATGAATGCTACGGCAGGATTGATAAAAAGCTGAAAACTCCGCAGCTTGTTTGTTTGAAAAATCCCACAAGATGATTTAAATGAATGTATCCCGGTACTTTTTTTATGCCCGCCTGTTTGCATTCACTTGAACATTTGCATCCTCCCCCTTTAGTCCACATTTGTCCAAAAATTTTATCTGCAAAATATTAATGCAGGCATGCATTTGATGCGATGCGGGTGATGAAGAAAACTAAACCACTTTTTAAAAAAATACCGTGATTATTTTATATTGATGCGTCACAATGATCAAACACCAAACTGCCCAAGGTGGTGATCTAAATGATAAACCACCAAATCATTCCATCTTTTTTTGTTGATTTTTCCAAAATAGGGATGAGGCGGGTAATCAAAATCATCATCAAGATTGGAGTATTTAAGTAGATGCTCTTTTAGTATCCGTTTATCGGTTTCAAAATCAGACGGTGCGGTGCCTTCACCTTCAACCTGACCGAATCCCTTTGGTGTTGGAACGGTTTTACCTGTTTTGGCAAGCAGCATTATTTTGACTGTGCTCACCTTTCCGTATTCCAAAGCCACCTTTGTGCCCATGGCAAGACGAAACTGATCAGTACAGTGGCAGATCATCTGATGTGCATTCATCCTGCCGAATAGCGGTTTTTGATCTGGGCGAAGTGTATCAATACGTTCAATGATTTTTTTGATTTCTGCAGGGTTCATCTTTATTCCGAATCTTTTTTAAACATCTCTTCTATCAAATGCCCATATTTCTCTTCAATTACCCGGCGTTTTACTTTAAGTGTTGGTGTGAGTTCACCTGACTCAACTGAAAATTCATTCGTTAGCAGCCTGAAATCACGGATTTTTTCATGGGATGCCAGTTCGTTTGAAAATGTCCGGATTTCCCTGCTATACAGGTTTTTAATAGATTCGTTCTGGATCAGTTCAGCTATATCGCCATAGCCGATCTGGTTTTGTTTTGCATATTTTTTCAGGGCTTCGAAATTGGGCACGATTAATGCAGCCATAAAATTTTTCTTTTCACCAACTACAACAATCTGGTCAATCCATTGGCTGGTTTTAAACATGTCTTCTATCGGGCCGGGATAAATATTTTTTCCTCCGGCATTTACGATCATATGTTTGATTCGGTCTGTAATTTTGAGCCTGCCGTTTTCAAATCGCCCCACATCCCCGGTATGCAGCCAGCCATCTTCATCAATCATCTCTTTTGTTGCCGCCTCATTATTCCAGTACCCTTTCATGGTATTTGGCCCACGGTTCAGGATTTCACCTTCTTCGGTACTGATATTCGTTGGATAATCCTCCCCGCTCACCTGGGCTATAATCCGGTTATCCCTGAGGCTCTGTATGCCAACTGTTACGCCATTCATAACCTTGCCTACAGTACCCATAACTTCATCACCCAGGCGGTTGCATGCCATAACCGGTGAAGTTTCCATAAGGCCATAGCCCTCCAGAATATTTAGTCCTGCCGACATAAAAAATGTACCAATACCAGCAGGCAGTGCTGCACCACCAGAAACAAAGAAACGTATCCTTCCTCCGGTGCGCTCTTTAAGTTTATTGAAAACTATCCTGTCTGCGATTGCCTTCTGCATACTGACAAACCCGCGTTTACCATGCCAGTACTTTTCACCTACTCTCAAAGCCCAGTTAAAAATGGCCTGCTGAATTGCACTACCATCCTGCACATTTTTATGAACGAGATTATAGATCTTTTCAAACAATCGCGGAACACTCACAACGATTGTTGGCCGGGCTTCTGTCATATTTTTTGCAACTGTATCCACACTTTCAGCATAATATATCTCCACTCCACCAGCCATAGCTGCATAATAACCGGCAGTTCGTTCAAAAGTGTGGCACAGTGGGAGAAAGGATAAACAACGGTCATTTACAGTTATGCTCACAACATCATGAATAGCTTTTACATTACTCACAATATTGCGATGTGTGAGCATGGCACCTTTCGGCTTACCCGTAGTGCCTGATGTATAAACCAAGGTCGCAACCTCCTCCAGTTTTGCCTGAAATGCCCTTTTCTTTAATTCTTGTGCAAATATTGTCTCAGCTTTCAACCCTTCTCTGTATGCGGTATCGTAAAGTTTGATATATTTCTCCGAAAGGTTTTTTTTTACTTTCGGCTGATCATAAGCAATTATACTTTTCAATTTTGGACAACGATCAAAAATTTCGACTGCTTTTTTAAGCTGTATTCCGGTTGATACAAAAAAGATCTTCGCACCACTGTCCTGTAAGATATATTCACACTGACTTGCTGGAAGTGTTGAATAAATGGATACATTTACCGCTCCTGTCATCAGAATGGCAAGATCGGTAACCGCCCACTCGTAGCGGTTTTCACTCAATATGGCAATTCGGTCGCCTTTCTCTACTCCCTGATCCATCAGATAACTCGCTAATGCATTTACATCATCTTTTACAGTATCCCAGGTTATGTTTTTGTATTCCGAGCCTGGAGACGGTTTATATGCAAAGGCTGTTTTATCAGAATTTTTGTATTTTTTTGTAAGATTGATAAAGAGTTCTGTAAGAGTCTCAAATGCAACAATAGTTGGCATGATAAATGGATGAAAACTTGAAGTTCAAAAATATATTTCTGTCAGCTGCAAAATGATGTTATTGGCACTTTGATGTTAATCAATAAGTAAGTTATTTACACAAAACAATATATTCATTGAATAACAAGTTTGTAATAAGAGTTTGAATGCAATGTATTGTTACTGTTTTATCACTGTAACGAATGAGTGGCGTATCAAACAAAAGCAATTGCAATACTCTGAAGTACTTTATTGCAAAAGCAGACCATAACAACGATTTATAGTATTAATCTTTTTAACAGGCAGACCCATGGCACACCAAGCCCCGGAAGAAACCATTCATTTGGTTAAGGAAATATTCAGAACCTATCTCAAAGAAAAGAACCAGCGACAAACCCCGGAAAGATTTATGGTTCTCGAGGAAATTTACAGCTCAGACGGCCATCTTGATGCTGATGAGATTTTCTTTAACATGAAAAATTCCGGTACCCGGGTATCCAGGGCAACTGTATACAATACCCTTGATCTTTTAATTGAATGCGGCCTGGTACAGCGGCAACAATTTGGAAAAAACCAATACTACTACGAGCGTTCCTATGCCTATCAGCAGCATGACCATATCATTTGTAAAGAGTGTGGGGTGGTGATTGAATTCTGTGATCCAAGGATTCTTGAAATTCAAAAGCTCATGGAAAAAATTCACAATTTCACAGTTGAAGGGCATTCACTTCACCTTTTCGGCAAATGCAATGATACCGAAGCATGCAAGCAAAGACAAAAAAGTGGTGACAAGATTAAAACTTTGGTCTCGTGACTATTGTCTATA
>PWLN01000055.1 GCA_003559375.1 Balneolaceae bacterium
AATTTGCTGCTTCTGCTGTCATGATTGGGCTTCTTTACAGTCTATATTCATTTATGCAGCTCATCTTTTCGCCGATTTGGGGAAGCTGGAGTGACCGAATCGGCCGCCGTCCGATTATGTTGCTAAGTACATTTGGCGCAGTTATTGCTTATATCATTTTTGGGCTGGCCGAATCGCTTGGCGTGCTTTTTTTCTCAAGAATTGTTGCTGGAACCATGGGTGGGAATATCTCAACAGCGCAAGCTTATATCGCTGATGTAACAGATGACGAAAACCGTGCGCGTGGTATGGGTCTGATTGGTGCCGCTTTTGGAATTGGATTTGTAATTGGCCCGGCAACGGCAACGGCTCTCATCCATCCGGCATTTCATGAATTTGTGGCCAATGCAGGTTTTATTCAATTTTCGGAATGGATGGGAAACAATCGTTTTGCTCTTCCGGGCTTTTTTGCCGCATTTCTCTCACTATGCAGCTTTTTGATGGTATTATTCGTATTGCCTGAAACTGTGGACACCACAAAAAAACATACGGGTACTATCCGCCGACCAAGTGTATTTACCCCACAATTCTGGCGCATGATCAGTATCCAGAAAAATAAATCATCACGTGGATTTCTGATTCCGCTTATCATCGGCTTTTTTCTGCTTTCTTTCGGCGAATCGAGCCTCTATAGTGCCTTTCCATTATTTGCTGAAGGCCAGTTGAATATGACAGCCGAAGAAGTGGGAATCCAGTTCTTTTATATTGGCATCATTGCCGTTGTTGTTCAGGGGTTTCTCATAAAGCCGCTCACCACCTTTTTTTCTGAAGAGAAACTGTTTTTGACAGGAAATATACTTATGGTTATCGGGCTCGGTTTGATTCCTTTTGCGCATAACATGCTTACCCTGGCACTTTTTCTTGGACTGATGGCCCTGGGCAAAAGCCTGAACACCCCTGCCATAACCAGTCTGATTTCAAAAGAAGCAGGCACCGACAATGTTGGTGCCATTATGGGTGCATCCCAGGGGCTTTCCGGCCTGGGAAGAATGATCGGGCCAACCTGGGGTGGAGCCTTGTTTGCCGTCTACTTCGGATTGCCATTCGGGGCTACAGCATTAATTGTAGCTACAACAATATGGATTGCATTTGGCCTACTTAAAAAAAATATATGACCTATCTCACTGTTGAAAATTTGTCAAAAAGCTACGGGCTGAAACCGCTCATTGAAGATATCACATTCGGGTTGTCTCAGGGAGACAAAACTGCCCTTGTAGCCCCCAATGGAACCGGCAAATCCACCCTTTTAAAAATACTGGCCGGTAATGAAGTGCCCGACAGGGGAGGGGTGATGATCCAAAGCGGAATACGTACCGGATATCTTGAACAGGAACCGGAACTGAATCCCGGGCTCACGATAAGGGAATACATATCAGAGGGAAATTCAGATGTGATGCAGATCGTTCAAAGTTATGAGCAGGCTGTGGAAGATCAGTCAAGGGAGTATAATGATCTAACCAGGGATGCTTTTGAAAAGGCATCAGCTGAAATGGATGCCGCTAATGCCTGGGATTATGAACAAAGAATGGAGCAAATCCTTGGCAGGCTAAGTATTTATAACCTTGATCAGCAGATATCAACACTATCCGGAGGCGAAAGAAAGAGAGTGGCCCTGGCATTTCTTCTGCTCGATAATCCGGATCTGTACATTCTCGATGAACCAACCAATCATCTGGATGTGGATATGATTGAATGGCTCGAAGCCTGGCTGGCAAAAAGCACGTCTACACTCCTGATGGTTACGCACGACCGCTATTTCCTGGATCGGGTGTGTAATCATATCATAGAGATGGATGGAGGTAAACTTTATCATCACAAAGGGAATTACAGCTATTATCTGCAAAAAAAAGCTGAAAGGGAAGTTGTTGAAAAAACCGGGATTGCCAAAGCCGGACAGCTTCTGAAAAAAGAACTTGAATGGATGAGAAGGCAGCCAAAAGCAAGAACCTCCAAATCTAAATCCAGAATTGATGCCTTTTATGAGACAGAAGAAATTGCTTCCAAATCTACAGAGAGCCGTGAAATAGAATTAAACGTATCCATGAAACGCATCGGCGGCCGCGTATTGGAGTTGGAGCAGGTTTCGAAGTCTTATGATGAAACCATTATTCTGAATAATTTTTCGTACTCATTCAATAAGGGAGAAAAAATCGGGATAATCGGAAAAAATGGCACTGGCAAAAGTACATTTCTCAAAATGATTACCGGTGAGGTAGCTCCCGATTCAGGTACTATAAAAACTGGAACTACCATTCAAATGAGCCACTACCGGCAGGATGGAATTCAGATCGACGAAAATTTGCGCGTTATTGATGTGATCAAAGAGATCGCTGAAGTCATAGAATTGGCCGATGGAAACAAAATTTCCGCTTCCAGGTTTTTGGAGCACTTTCTGTTCACTCCCGAAATGCAATACACCCCGGTACATAAACTCAGCGGCGGAGAAAAACGAAGGCTTGGTTTGATGATGGTACTCATCAAAAATCCTAATTTTCTGATTCTGGATGAGCCTACAAACGATCTCGATCTGATCACGCTTCAAAAGCTCGAAGAATTTTTACTTGAATTTGGAGGCTGCCTCATAATTGTGTCACACGACAGGTTCTTTATGGACAAACTCGTGGATCATTATTTCATTTTTGAGGGTGGCGGAGTGATTCGTGACCATCATGGAACATATATAGAGTACAGGAATAAGAAAGCGGCTGAAGATGCTGAACTTAAAAAAGAAGAACGAATTACAGCTGAATTAAAAAAGGAGAAGAAAACACCTGTAAAAAAAGAGAGCAACAAGCTTACCTTCAAAGAAAGAAAAGACTTTCAGAAGCTGGAAAAAGAGATTCAAAACCTTGAAACAGAACAACGATTGATCCTTGAGGAGCTGAATCAGGGAAATCTAAAAGCAGCACAGTTGCAGGAAAAATCAGAACGATATGGAATATTAAACGAACTGATCGAAGAGAAAACTTTGATCTGGCTCGAAATGGCAGAAAGGGAATAATTCATGAGCCGCCATTTAGGTATGAAGCGGCTCATGTTAACTTGTTTCTCTCAGAATCTGAATTCTGCGGCTACTGTTGAGCGTATCGGCATCTCCTCCTTTGGAAGTACATATACCTTGCTTCCGGTTTTAAATGCCGTAATGGATAGCCAGTTCAGCAGCTCAACATCATTACTTCCCGGTTTGTTGCTATAATGAACGGTATGATTCTCAGCATCATAGACACCCCATTTTTTCTCACCTTTAGAGATAAAGATGGTATGTGATTTGCCCATTATCGTTGCTTCCACAATTTCACCGAGATTGTTGGATACTTTCTCACTTGAATTTTCAGAAAAGTTCTGTAGAGTATTGTACATATCACTCAGAAAATATTTCTGGATAACCTCCCATCCCTTATCTTTTAATTCTTTATCTGTCAATTCATCAGGATTGAATTTTACAATATCACCGACAATACGGTTATACGAATTGGCTTTTTTATAAAGGTTTGTATTATCGAGGAGGCCAATTAATACAAGCGGATCATTCGTAATCTTCATGATTTTGGTGATTTCTCTTTCAATTTCCCGGAAAAAGGCTTCAACCACAATCATCTTATCTTCTTCATTGGCATTATGGCCAAAAAAGACAGCTTTTTGTCCCTGTGCTCCGGTGTGGAACTGAAGCTGTTTTTCAGGGTCTATTTCAAGATAATCACCGACAGATAGAGGAATATCTGCAGGTGTGATATCCTGAACATCATTTCTTGTGCATTTCAGCAATCGTACTTTTTGCCTGCTTACCGCAAGAACAGAAAATGATCCATCCATACTGGTCATGGGCAAAAGTGGTGTAATCATAAAATGATCATTTACAAAAACCTGCTCTTCCACATCATAAGGCAGCTTGTAAACATCAAATGAATCTTCTGATATATAAACAGCCAAACCATTGTCCATGTGTGACCAGAACAGAGGTTTATCGAGAAGTGCTTTGGCTTTTTTCAGCAGTTTATCAGAGGCACCGTTTTTTGACTCTTTTTCATCCACTATTTTGGCTGCTTCCGATAGCAGGTTTTTAAATCGAATTGGGTCTTGTTTTGATTCTTCTCCTTTTTTATGGGTTGGCAGGGTTATGGTGATTAGTGTTTTACCGTTTTTTTTGATGAGCTCATGGATTGTTTTTTCGCTTACCATCCTGTTCAATCCTCCATATTAATTGTTATAATGTGCTTACTATAAAATAAAGAAAATACCATAAGAAAGGTTCCTCTTAAATAGGCAAAGTTTTCGAATTATTTTATTCTATTCAAATGTTAAAAAATAGCAACACCAAAAATATTAATGACTAAGTCTTCAATTCAGGGTATTAAAAATACCCTCGGCCCCGGTTTAATAATGGCTGCTGCCGCAATTGGTGTTTCCCATCTTGTACAGTCAACCCGCGCAGGTGCAGAATTTGGTTTTGCACTTGCCTGGGCCGTGATTTTAGCCAACCTTTTTAAATACCCTTTTCTTGAGTTTGGCCCGAGATATGCGCTTGCCACTGGCAATAATATGATTGAGGGTTATGCCCGCATGAGCCCAATTGCTTTTTGGATATTCACCATTTTCACCATATCCACCATGTTCGCCGTACATGCAGCCGTTACTATGGTAACTGCAAGCCTGGCCACAAGTTTAACCGGGATCAACCTGCCCGTAATACTCTGGAGCGCCATCATCCTGTTCATCTCCGTGATTTATCTCGCCAGAAATCTTTACTCTATGCTTGATTCAGCCGTTAAAGTACTGATGGTTATTCTGGTATTTTCGACAATTGCTGCGACTATATTTGCATATACAAATATTGGATATCAGCCCAGTCCGGGACTGCTTGCACCGAATGTCTGGACGGTATCAGGAGTGGCCTTTCTGATTGCCCTGATGGGCTGGATGCCAATTCCAATTGATGCCGCTGCATGGCAATCGATCTGGTCAGTTGAACGGATGAAACAGACCGGTTACAAACCCAAACTCAATGAAGTGCTTTTTGATTTCAATCTTGGATACTTAGGTGCCGCCGTGATCGCACTTTGTTTCCTGACCCTTGGTGCCGTTGTAATGTATGGCTCAGGAGAAGAGTTTGCTACAAGTGCAGCCGGATTTTCCAATCAGCTGATCAGCCTTTATACCACAGCTTTGGGAGATTGGACATATTTCATTATCGCCATTTGCGCCTTTACTACCATGTTCAGCACCACACTTACCGTTACCGATACCTACCCTCGAGTACTAAATCAGATTATCAGTATTCAAAAGAACAGGCCGGCCGACAGTACGGAACCTGGTAACCTGATGGCTTACCTTCTGGCAGGTGTAAGTGCCGGTACTCTTGTTTTACTATTTCTGCTGGGCGACCGTTTCCGGTTTCTGATCGATCTTGCCACTACATTATCTTTTCTTATGGCTCCTATTCTCGCATTTATGAACCACAAACTGATTCATCAGCCGGAAGTCAGTGAACCTTACCGGCCGAAAAAATGGTTATACTGGCTGAGTATTTCAGGTATCCTCTTTCTTACCATCTTCGCTTTGATTTATCTTTACTGGATGTTTATTCATTAATAACACAAAATGCTGCGCATCATCCCGGCCCTGCTGATTATTTTACTGTTTGCGAGTCCTGCTTACTCGCAGTTCTATTCCACCCAATACAGGGTTCCCGGGCAAAGCTGGATGCAGGTTAAAACAGAGCGATTTCATCTTGTTTATCCACAAAGATATGAGAATGAAGCCTGGCGAACCCTTGCAATTCTCGAAAGTGATTATGAGGATATCCAAAATCTGGTGGGTGGTAGCGTACGAAACTTTCCATTCATCCTGAATCCTGAAAATGACCTTTCCAACGGGTTTGTTTCACCACTGAATTTTCGCTCTGAAGTTGAGCTTTCACCAAGTATTGGGAAAAATATGAATCCTCAATCCGGAAGCTGGCTTGAATATGTGGTGCCCCATGAGCTTGTCCATATCCTGCATTTTAGTGCAAATCCCCGGTCTTTAACCCGTTTGCTTGGATTGTTTTCACCAGATGTGAGGCGTTCTGTACATTCTGCGGCACCTCTCGGAGTATTTGAAGGTATTGCCGTTTACCATGAAAGCCATGGCTCCATTCCAAATTCCGGCCGTGGCAACCATCCTTACTTCAGAAATCAGTTTAATTCCTTGATTGAATCCCGCCATCAATGGTCGATGGGACAGCTTCTTCATGTAACAGATTATACACCTCCTTTCGACCGGCATTATATCGGGGGGTATGAATTTTCCAGTTGGCTGCTGAATGAATACGGAGATGAGGCCATGAAGCAGTCCATCAAGTTTCATTATCGCTACCCTTTTCTGGGATTTGGAACCGCACTTCGGCATACAACCGGATATTGGCCGAAAAGCCTGTATCGGCAATTCAGTGAATCACGCATGGAAGAAGAAAAAAAACGTGTTTCAGCATTGGGCTCCAATACGGATGAGCAGTCGGCCAGGTTACCATTTAATGCC
>PWLN01000345.1 GCA_003559375.1 Balneolaceae bacterium
GCAATACCAAGAGCCCGGTATTCGACCGATGCCACCTCTCCAAATCGGCGCATCAAAGCGGGATCAAAGCTTGCAGCCAGGCCAAGTGTTCCTGGCCACATGGAGATGTCGCCACCTGCACCGGCATTGAATTCAGCGTATGAATCACTTCCATGTCGTGGATCGGAGCTTGTATTCGACGGTATTCCCAACCCCAGCCCTTCCACTAATGCCTGCATGGAGTTGTTCCATTTTGCCGCAACTTCAGGAGATTGTACGCTTGTGATAAGCACGTGGCGTACATTATCTTCCGTTAAAAACCTGATTTGCTGATCGGTGAGATCCCATGGATTTGCATTACTTTCGGCAAACGGTACACCACCGTATGTGCTTGGCTGCCCGAATCCGCCACTCCCGGCCGGTATCGCCTGATGGCCGCTATAGAGCATCAGGCCTGCAATCTGCTCAACACTCATCCGTGAAGCAAGATCCCGTGCCCGTGTCTCGACCGGAAGACGCCAGTCTTCATAAGGCTCAAGCTGTCCATTTCGGTTCAGGTCTTTAAAAGCAAGTCCATCCACTTCAAGAATCGTTACACCGGAACCCGCTGAATAACCCAAAGTTGGCCCGTTTCGATGTTCCACAAACCGGATGTCACCATCCAGCCTTTCTTCCCATTGAGGCCCGGAACAAGATGCCAGGAATAAAAACCCTGTTATTACTATTAAAATGTCTTTTTTTTTCATATTGACCGGTTTACTTAAAAAGCCTGGGTATAAAAATTGTCATGTAGTCGCGCCAGTTCTTCCAGGTGTGACCTCCTTCTGTTTCGACATATTCAAACGGCATGCCAAGTTCATTTAGCCTGATACGATAGCTTTCTACCTGTCCATACAGAAAATCGGTTTTTCCGATAGCAATCCAGTATAGCTCGTAACCATTTTCCTTTTGCAGCTTCAATGTTTCATCAATCTGATGATAGACCTGTGAATCAGCATTTTCGTCTGGCATTACGGCAGGTGAAAAAAGCCCGATATAATTGAAAGTATCAGGATAATAACGTGAAATATGCAGCGAATGAAAACCTCCCATCGACAGTCCGGCAATAGCCCGGGATTCTTTATCAGCATTCACCCTGTAATTGTCCTCAACAAACCGAATGATGTCGGGAAATGATTCTTCATAAGTGCCATCCATGGTGTTGGGCAGCCTCATGACAGGCTGGTAAAAACCTTCAACCGAATGACCCGGAGAAGCCTGCTGGACAACATTTCCGTTCGGCATTACAACGATCATGGGTTCGGCTTTGCCTTCTTCAATCAGGTTATCCAAAATCTGGGACGTACGGCCTAATGATATCCAGGCCTCTTCATCTCCACCCATTCCGTGAAGCAGATACAGTACGGGATATGATTCAGAACTACTTTCATAACCCGGTGGAGTGTAGATGGTAATGCGACGGTCTTTCTCAAGAGTTGGAGAATGATACCATCGTCTGGCCACTGTTCCGTGCGGCACATCCCGTACCTTGTAATAATCTCCCTGGCCGCCTCCAACAATAAACATATTGAAAACAGACGCCACATCACGCACCATATATACACTATTCGGATCATTGACCCGGAGTCCGTCGACAAGGAAAAAATATGTATACAAATCCGACTCTAAAGGCGGTGTGGTGTATAACCATATCCCGTCTTCCCCCTTTTCCATCATCTCTGTTCCCGGGCTCCAGCCTTCCCACGGCATCCAGTCGCCGGAGAGCCTCACCTCCCCCGCCTCGGGTGCATTCAGACGGAAAGTAACGGTATGGTTTTCATGAATTTCAGGAGATTGTTCCTGTACACCTCCCCACAAAGCCTGCTGTGCAATTATCTGTAATGGAATGGCTGTAAACATAATAATGCTGATTATTTTTTTCATCACTCTCACTCATTTATTTTATAATGATGCACGATCATTAATACAGTTGGCATCAGAAAATTATTGTTACAATATGTAACAATAATAGTTAAATTAACTATTCTCCACAAATTCATTATCATTGTTTCACTTTAAAATTCGTAAATCCAATCGTTCAATCATCAACCATGGGAACCATGACTGACCATCGGCCGGCTGAACCTATGAACTGGGAATTATACATGCCCGGGATTTCAATTGATTGTGTAATTTTTGGTTATCACAATAAAGAATTGAAAATCCTGATACTTGAATACAAGAAGAGCGGAATATTTGCCCTTCCGGGTGGGTTTTTACGTAAGGATGAGGAACTTAAAGATGCTGCCAAACGCGTATTGTTTGAACGAACAGGGCTTAGAGACATCTACCTGAATCAATTCCATACATTTGGAAGCCTCAAACGGGGAGACATCGGCCCGATGCACACGGTTCTCAGAAAAAATAACATGCCATTTGATAACCGGCATTTTCTGCTTCAGAGATTTATATCTGTGAGTTATTACGCTCTGGTTGATTTTAAACAGGTGGATCCTGTAGCAGATATTCTTTCGGACAGCTGCCAGTGGTACGATTCCCATCACCTTCCGCCGCTTATGCTTGATCACCATGAAATTTTTGAAAAAGCCCTGGAACACCTTCGCAACAATATCGATCGCAGCGTTGTGGGACTCAATTTGCTCGATGATACTTTTACGATGAGAGAGCTTCAAAATTTATATGAAACAATTCTGGGAGAAAAGCTGAACAGAACAGGTTTCCACCGAAAAATGATGTTGTCAGGACAGCTGAAACGTCTCGGGAAAAAGAAAACCGGCAAGGCACACCGTTCGCCTTTTGTTTACAAATTCACTGAAGAGAAAAAATAGAAAAGGATTGGTTATTGCGGAATAAAAATGAATGGGTTTGATATAAGCTTCTCAGTCATTAAACTTTTTATAAGAAACTTTGTTTCTTGTCTTGCACTTGCATATCTAAATTCCTGTTTTTAAATGACAAAACCTGAAGATAGAAATCACCGATCCATATCCATTATCAAATTAATTACTGTTGTGACAACTGAAAATAGGAATCTCCTTACGTAAAAAAGATCAATTCCTGTAAAAATGATTGTGGGCAATTATTGCCAAACTAAAAAGTTATTGTAACAGCATATAAAAGGTTTCGTGCGAACTCTGTGCATCGCGCATTGGTAAAATGTACTGTTCAGATTTAACAAGACTCAAAATCCTGTTGCGAAATTTGGGTTAAAAAAAGAATAAAATTTCAATAGGTACTTGCAAATTTCCATTCAAACACTAATTTGTTTCATGTTGATTGGTTTCTGATAGAGTAGGTAGTATTATGCGCTGCTTGTGTATCTTTTCATTCATTAGTATTACAATTTTGGTTTTATCTGCCAGCCAGGTCTTAGCGCAGTCACTTGCCCCTGCAACTATCTATGGCACTGTGGTTGATTATCATACAGGTGAGCCATTGCATGGTGCTCATGTATTTTTATCCGGTACAAGAATCGGAACCGTTACCAACTCATCTGGCTGGTTTAATATCAGCCGCATTCCTCCGGGATCCTACCGGCTCGTTGTTTCAATCATCGGGTACGAAAGGGCTCCTGTTGAAATAGTGCTTCGGGAAGCGGAACAAAGAACGTATACAAGAAGGCTAAAGCCGGTTATTTACCAGATGAATGAGCTTTATGTCGGCAACCTGGATAACCGCTGGGAAAGGTATTTAGACCGTTTTGAAAGATTGTTTATCGGTGAAACTGCCCTTGCCGATAAAGTAGTGATCCTGAATCCGGAAGTATTGAGATTCAGCTCACGCTGGTGGGGCCGGTTTGAAGCTGAAGCAATGGCTCCGCTTATCATTGAAAACAGGGCGCTGGGATACCGTATTGTCTATCATTTAGAAGAATTTTACCATAGTGGCACAAGAACTCGCTGGACGGGCGACAGCCACTTTGAAGATATAGCGCCGGCTAATGAGGAACAGGCTGAATTCTGGCAACATAATCGAGAAGAAGCATTCGAAGGTTCCCTTCGCCATTTTTTACTATCTCTGACTCAATTACAGCTTCGACAAAACGGATTTCTTTTGTATGAAAGCCGAAGAGATCTACATGGCCATTACCGCAGAAATACATTCAGGATTAATCCGGAGCGAATTGTAAGGAAAATTGGGGATGACCACTTTTATCACCTCAATTTTGGTGACCGGCTCGAAATTATTTATGCGTGTCAGGGTGAAGACCCGCGCTATCCACGGTGGTTCGAGCAAAAAAACAGGGCTCCTGCCCGGGTTCAAACATCTTACCTGCAACTAAACAGGCGTCCGGTTACCATTGATCCGAATGGTGAAATCGTAGAAACGTATGGTGTAACCCGTTTTGGTTATCATTCCTTTCAGCGTATGGCAGATAAAACACCAAAAGAGTACAGGCCTGAAAATTATGACCCGGCTACATTCAGAGTCAATAATTGCAGGCCGCTTCAGTAAACTGTTTAGGTTCCTCGTCTGCCGGCTGCTTTTGCCGGCTGACGAATAGCAGAGGTCGGGTTTGTGGATTGGGGAATGGGGAATGAGGAGTGGGGTTTGCGGAGTGGGGTTTGCGGAGTGGGGAATATGGGATGGCGCAAGCGTCTCGTTTACCCCCACGGGGCTTGTGCCACCAGTTCCAGTTCCTTAGAGGGAGAATCAGGCGGCGGGTTGGTAGTGAACTGTTACATTGTATTAGTACCGGACGATTGACCGGCACTCCACAGTTCGTCATGATAAACGAATTGCGGTTTTTTGGCCTGAATCCCAATCCTGTTTTTAAAAAAAGCACCTTCTACTTCACAAAAAAGAACTGTTCATCCACTTCCTGCATCAGCCGCCAGTCTGACTCATCCATGATAAACACAAGATGATAAAACCGGCTGCGATCGGTTTCCACCACATAATGCAAATGTTTGGTAATCATCACATTTTCAAGATGCCGGGTGGCGATATTCACCGCCTGGGAAGAGGGAATTTTGCCTGTCTGAAACCGGTATGGCTGAACACGGTTTACCAGCGGAGGTTCTGTATCCCATACTCTCCGGTTCACAAGGCTCTTCGGTATAATCTCGAACCGGTATGGCACAATACGGTGTGCCCGCGAGGGCAGATGCTTATGCCGCTTGATAAGCGCCAGCACGCGGTCAACCTCCTGGCCGGGAAATGCATCCGGCGATTCGAGCATCCAGATAAGCTCCTCTTCGTTGTATACAAGGTTCACAATTTCGTCTGTCTGTGTCTCAACACTGTAATATGATTTTTTTACCCCGCCGTCTATCTTGCTGTGGCATGAACGCACCCTTTTCATCTGCCGCACAAACTCCGGCCTCCAGGCAGGCTTTCTGAGCCGCTCATACCTGCAGTAAAATGCCAGCATTTCTACGATCGGGAATTTGTTCATGGTGGTTTTGATGTAAATATTCAATCGTTTTTTTATTGAGGAGTTACCCCAATTCTTTAACAGATAATCCTATTCTTTAGTAAATACATGTAAATCGACTCCAATAAACTTCAGAGTAACTCCCGTTTCTTCCTGACCGGGCACACATATATCAGCAAAAAACACAACATTGGTGTTGGTCATTTCAAACTATACACATATTTTGTACATATCAATAGGAGATGACAAAATGGGTAAAAAAAAATCACATTCTTATCAGCCGGGGCGTAATGTTCACCGCATTACGTTATACAGTACGGTCTATCCGGAGCATCAGTACACATCAAAAAAAGAGCGGCTTTATCTTCATTTCGATTTTGCCTGTTTTTACGCACAGGTAGAGCAGCTTCGTAAACGGCTTTACGGGCTGCCGCTGATCATCGGCGGATGGAGAAAGGAGAACGGCACGGTAAAAGGTATTGTAGCTACCGCGTCGTACGAGGCACGCGCGTTCGGAATCAAAACGGGAATGAGTGCACTGGAAGCGTGGCAGCTCTGCCCCTACGTATGTATGCTGCAGGTAGATTATGATGCCTATACCGCCATTTCGGAGCAGGTGCATGTTCTCATGAAAAAGCTTGCCCCTGTGGTTGAGCGTTATTCCATGGATGAGTATTTCATTGAGCTTACCTTTTTGAAAGAGGCATCACGAAAAGAAATCGGGGCGTTTGCCCGGCGGCTTCAGGACGAAATTTTTCAGGCAACCGGGCTGGTGGGAACCGTGGGCATCGCCCGTTCGAAAACCTACTCGAAACTGGCCAGCGGGCTCAATAAGCCCCGGGGAATCACCCTTATCCTCACCGATGAGGATGAAAGAACCCATATTTATCCCCTCCCTTTAAACAAGGTATGGGGGGTAGGCAGGCGGCGGCACGAGCACATCCTTGCCGAAGGCTACAGCACCATCGGCGATGTGGCCGAAAAGGGAAATGTGAACACATTTATACGCCTTTTTGGCGGCAACTTTGGGAAAATGCTGTTTCTCACCATCACAGGCAAAGACCAGGGACGCGTGATGGATGAAATTTCCGAAAATTACGCTCCCAAACACGGAGTCAGCTACGGGCATACCTTTTCGGAGGGATCGTGTGATGTATGGCGCGTCAGAGGAGAGTTTGCCGCTGCCGTGCAGCA
>PWLN01000015.1 GCA_003559375.1 Balneolaceae bacterium
AGCCTTACTTGTTTAAAAGCAGAGAATGAATATAGAAGTATTCATTTGCCAGGCACATTGGCTTTTGCACATTAATTCGCTGTTTCTCTCCGTGTAAAGTAAATGGTCCATGCCTGTAACCCTTCACGGGTTTGAGCGATGATTTCCTTATTTCCATCCCTGAAGAAGTCGCTGATCAATGGATATCTCATACTGAAGGTGGGCAGGTCGAGATGCCTTTCAGCACTAATCACGTCCCAGGCATATAACCTCCCAAAATCAGAAAGGGCAATAATATCCATTCGCTGGTCGCTGTTAATATCGTCAATAAGTGGCGCAAATACTGACGATCCCGGTTGCCCCATGGATTCCACAAATCGCAACTCTCCATTGGTATTATAGAGATAAAGTGAGCCGATAGATGATTGGACAAGAATTAGATCCTCACGATAAAGCACGTCTTCACCCCTCAACATTAAATCCCGGATCAATGGTGTAGAGTTCAGGCTGCTGTTTGAAACAGAAATGGACTGCACGTGAAGAGAATCGGAGCGGTGTGATGAAGACAGGCCTTCGCTGAATAATGGAGAAGTGCCTACGGAGTATAGGCTACCATCCATCCCTGCACCAAGCAGATGGCGACCGTAAACTACCGGAGAACCGTTTATCTGAGCCGGTAAAAAAACCGGGAAACCGTTTCTTCTTTGTCCATTTATATTCCAGGCATGAAGTGCGTTTTCGGCAAATGCAATAAGGGAAAGCTGTCCGTTGAATTCCCGGATCAGCGGTTTAGACCGCACTACTGTATTGGTGTTTTGCGGCCAGCCGGTTATCGCTGCACCCCGGGCATTCAGGATATGAATGGAACGGTCGGCAGTTGTCAGTATCATTTCTGCAACACCGTTACCGGTTACATCCATAATGGTTAAAGGTGTTGTGATTTCTTCATTCAAAAGCACTGGAAAGTTTGGCAGAATGTCACCATTCCTGTTCCAGGCAAAAACCCGGTTTCCGGCAGCCTGCATAATCACGTTCTGATTGTTGCCATACCAGTCAAACACCACCGGGCTTCCTATCGGAGTTTCATCATCTGTCGACATCTGTACGATTACAGTGCCATCAGATGCCAGCACATAAACCGATCCGTTTTCAGTGGAGAATATCACCTCATTCCTGGCACTTCCGGTTATATCTGCCAATACGGGAATTCCGGAAATATCAGCTCCCCCAAGAGGGAATACCCATTGTTCCCTGAATGGCCTTGTGCGTCGTTCACGTTCAAAGTTGGTGATTTTGATGTCAAGAATATTACTGCCTGATTGCAGGCTTGTTGTAATCATCATCTGATCAAAATTACCGGCCAGGATTCCAAAATAATTTTGGGGATACAGCCATGGCTGAATGTAATTGTTGAAGCGAGGCGAATCCATATAAAAAATTGAACTGAGCTGTTGTGAAAATGAATTTCGTATACGGGAGTAATCATCATCAAAGAATACTGTTCTGCGTCTTTCAGCATCTCCCCCGATGCTTTCGGCAAGCCCTTTGCGCTGCGCAATCGCAATAACTCTGTCGAATACCGTTACATAAAAGTCAACAGCCGGATTTAGTTCGGAGCCTAATATCCGGCCCAGGATCTGGCTGTTGAAGAAGTATGTGTTTTCATCTTTAATGGTAATATTGGATGCCGAGAGTTCATCAAAAAGAGATATTACGGCGCCAGGATTCTGGAGTGTTCGCAAATATAAAAATTCACTGCTGCTCGCTGGGCCGGAATCGGCAAATGATACAAATGCTGCTTCATTTCCAAGGTGTTGCCTGAGATCACGCAGATATCGGCTTTCATTTTGAAAAAATAAATCAGCTTCAGTTGTAGCTTCTAAATCATCGAGAGATATGCGTATGGGATCGGAACGGAAGATTGCGAATGAAGCTGCATTAGAAGGGATAAACCTTTCTAACTGATAACTGCCGGTTTCACGGCTGATGAGTTCCACCAATTTCGATTTTTCAGGCTTGAGAGTAAGTTCACCGCGTAATTGCCATTGCCAGGCCTCATTTTCACCGCTGATGAATTGAAAGGAAACCGGCTTAGTACCATCAAATATTCCGGTGAGGTAGGGCCTGTAACTTGCCTGGGCTATTTGTTTCGCCCAAAAATCAAGACTGGGCGTATTGAATATGATTGATCCGGGGTAAGTTTGTTCTGGAAACAGTTCTGCAGCGTTACTTTCCCCATTGATAGTTCGCAGGATATTTTCAAGGGCAAGGCTAGACTCCGAGAGAACGGTATATTGTCCGATATCGATGATGAAGATGATACGATCTGAGAGGAAAAGCTTATCAATAGCATGTCTTCTGAATCTGTATCTGTTTTGTTCGAACTCCCTTTGATATCGTGATGAGAGCAAGGGTGTAAGCCCCTCAACCTTTCTTGTAATCCAAACAGGCTGCCAGTCGTTGGAAGTATCGGGGTAGAGAAGCAGCGCTTCAGTGATGATAGACGCCTCAGAATGCTCAATAACTGCAGACACTAGCTGAAATGCAGCAGGGCTGATGTCGTCGAACCAGGGAATGAAAGGAGCTGATAAAATCTGCTCCAGAGTGGTGTGCTGCTCCGGAACTACAATAAACAGAGTTGACTCCGGGACGAATTCTGTCCAATGATTTGCTGATGGCTTTGCACATCCCGAAAATATATAAGCCAAAAAGAACGATAAGCCAACAACCCGAAAAAATTCTTTAAACTGCACCGATTTTAAATAATATGTATGTTATGAAATGGTTATTAGCATAGCTTATTTCCGAACAAACTGAAATGTTTCGGTCTTTAAGCATGTTAAGGTAAAAACTTTTCATTTAATGAGCTTTCTAAATCCGATTTTTTTATTTGCACTGTTAACGGTTGCAGTGCCTTTGTTGATATATTTGCTGAATCTCAGGAAACCGAAAAAGATTCGTTTCTCTACCCTTGCTTTTTTTGAATCATTGAAAAGCACAGCATTGAAACGTATAAAAATAAAGAGGTGGCTACTTCTTGCAATTCGTACACTTGCAATTATTACACTTGTAGTGGCAGCTGCCCGGCCATTTTTGCCACCTGAATTCGGATGGGCTGCAGGTTCGGAGCCGAAGGCAATTGGTATTTTATTAGACAACAGCCCAAGTATGGACCGGGTAGACCGTAATGGCCCCTATATGGATCAGGCGCTGAGGCTTGCAGGTGAGTTAATTGCTATTGCAGGCAATGATGATATGATCATTTTGAATGTTACAAATGGTGCACCGTTAAATCTGCCGGCCTTGTCTAAACGTGCAGCTGAGAGGCAGCTTGGAAATATTGAAACCGTAAATGCCGGAAATTTTTTAAAACAGCGACTTAATTCACTTGCCAGAAGTGTGAAGGAAGCACCCGAGCCAAATAAATTGCTCTATTTGATTACGGATGCACAAGCGACACAGTTTCACGGGTTTGAACCGGTAACTGCAGAGCAGTACCAGGATATTCAGGTTCAGGTAATGAAAGTTGGCGCAGCCGAATCTTCAAATATAGGCTTTGATGATGTTGCGATTGAATATGGAGGTCGCGACGGTGCCGGTAATTTACAATTAAGAACAGTTCTCAGAAATTTTGGTGATCGCCAGGCAAGCAATAAATTTATCAGTATGTTGATGGATGGTGAGTTGATTACACAACAAACATTCGGGCTTGGTGTGGGGTTGGCTGAAGAGTTTATTTTTGAGATACCCTTAACAGATGCACGAAGTATTCCGGTTGAACTGATTATTGAAGGTGATGAACTTACATTTGATAACAGGTATTACGCTGCCATTCAACTGCCTGAAACAAGAAAAATCCTGGTGGTTTCTGATAATCAGACAAATCAGGGATTCCAGTCATACCTTAGGCCAATGCTTGAAATTGCAGATGAAGAAATGAACCGGTTTCAGTTCGATTTCAGGAGTATTGATGGAATAAATGTTACTGACCTGACAAGCTTCCATGCTGTGGTACTGGATGGTGTGCGAAATATTCCCGACTATCTGTCGCAGGCTTTGGTAGATTATATTCAGGATGGAGCCGGTCTTTTATTATTACCGGCTGCTGACGGAAACATCAACAGCTACAACAGGCTTTTAAGTTACAGCGGTGCAGGTTCATACCAGAATGTACGTGGCAGTTATGGTTCATTTAATCCTGTAGACAGAATGCAGACACCCAGTGAAGGCCACCCTATTCTGGATAACATATTCGATAAAACCGACGATGAAGAAATCCGTCTGAATGTGCCTGAACTGTTCTTTTTTTATGAAATTGAACGCAGATCACGAGCTTCAACAGTGAGCGTTCTTGAAACCCGGACAGGAATTCCGCTTGTTACAGATTCCCGTGTTGGCAACGGAAAGATTATGATATCTGCAATCGGAAGTGATCCGGGTTGGTCAAATTTTCCAATTAAACCATTTTTTGCACCATTCTATTTTCGTACACTCGATTATCTTGCAAGGGGTGAAGGAGCAAAACTAAATACACATGTACTTGGGGAAGATTTTTCAGCTTTTTTTGGGCATAATGCAGAAAGCATAAGGATTATAAAAGAAGAAGAAATTATATTGCCGGAACGCAGACAATCTTTCCGGGGGTCAGAGATTAGGTATCCTGCTATTGAATGGGGGCCGGGTTGGTTTACTGTTGAGGCAGATGACAGAAATGTTCTCTTCTCGGCAAATCAAAATGCAATGGAATCACAATTGTCTACGTTAAGATTATCAGAGATCGAAAGGATATTACTTTCAGATTTTCGTCATGTTAAAGCCACGTATGCCGGTCATGACAATTCAGGCCTGTTAGCGGAATTGGAATTGGCTACATTTGGCCGTGAAATATGGTATTGGTTTGTATTAATTGCAATCATTTTATTACTATTGGAGTCGATGGTGTCTCGATATTATAAAGCAGAATCTCTTGCATGAATTTTTCAACAGATATACATAGCTTATTTGTTTTGGTATTGTCTTTGTTTACACTGGGTGCTACATTTCTTGCAGCATACACGTTAGCAAATGCGCTTCGTCTCAGAAACATACGGATCAGTTGGAAATCGGGTAAACTGAAAGGTTATCCATTATTTTCCACACTATTTTTAGGCTTTTCTGCGCTCATGGCATTCGTGGTTTTGCATAACCAGATTGAAGCATACTACTCCATTGTTGGATGCTATAGCTGGATGGGCCTGTGCTGGTTCGTTTCAAGTTTTATATCATCAAAGGCTTACATAACAGACCATGGAATTGTAAAGAATATTAATGACCCGTCGCAGACCATAGCATGGCACCAGATTAATGATTATGTAGAAAAACCTTCTTTACGGGGTTCAGACTATGTATTTATATATCAGGAGAAACCTAATTATGCATTCGACAGACGGCTGATAAGATTGGAACTGTTTGTGCCGGATAGAAAAACTGATAAGTTTAATAAGATTGTTTCTCTAAAGATCGGTAAAACAATGACACCGGTACAAGACTCTTCTTTCGATTTCAAAGCATTAGAATAACACATTTCATTAAAGTTCATATTATTTGTTAGAAGATATCAGAAAACCTTCCTTTGAAAAGGAAAAGGCTGTTTTAGTGGGAATATTTGGGCCGGAATTGCCTCGCTGGCTTGCTGAGGAGTACCTTAGTGAGCTTGCACTGCTTAGTGATACTGCCGGAGCCTCTACAGCCGAGAAAATATTACAAAACAGGCCTCATCCCGATCCCACAACGTATATTGGAAAAGGCAAACTTCATGAATTAAAACAAATTGTTTCAGAGAAGAATGCTGATATTTTAATTTTCGACGATGATCTGACTGCAACACAGATCCGTAATATTGAAAAGATCACGAAAGTGAAAGTGCTTGACCGCAGCGGCCTGATTCTGGATATATTTGCATCAAGGGCAAAAACTGCCTCTGCCAAAACCCAGGTTGAATTGGCCCAGCTTCAATATCTTCTGCCCAGGCTTACCAGATTCTGGACTCACCTTTCTCGACAAAAAGGTGGAATCGGAACGAAAGGACCAGGCGAAACGCAGATTGAAACCGACAGGCGGCTGATTGGCAAACGTATTTCGGTGCTGAAAGATAAACTTGAGAAGCTCGACCGCCAGCGCGTAACTCAACGCAAAGGGAGGGAGCATATCACAAGAGTAGCACTGGTAGGATATACCAATGCCGGTAAATCCACTTTAATGAATACCATGACTGCATCAAATGTACTTGCCGAAGACAGGCTATTTGCAACTCTTGATTCAACCGTAAGGCGGTTAGATCTTGAAAATCATCAGGTGTTACTGTCTGACACAGTTGGTTTTATCAGAAAACTTCCGCACCATCTCATTGAAAGTTTCAAATCTACACTCGATGAAGTGAGAGACGCAGATGTGCTGCTTCATGTAGTTGATGCTTCAGGGCGTATGATTGAAGACTATATTGATGTTGTTAATAAAACCCTTGACGACCTTGGGATTCAGAACACAAAAAAAATTCTTGTTTTCAATAAGATTGATCTGCTTACAGCGGAAGAATTGATAAATTTAAAAAGAGAATATCCGGGAGCGGTATATGTATCCGCACACCGCGAAATCGGAATTGGAAAACTCGAAAAAAGACTCGAAAAACTAATTGAGGAAGATTACGTTGCATTTTCTTACAATGTACCGTTATCTCATTACAAAGCGGTTGCTTTTTTACATGAGGTTGCAGTGATCGATAAAGAACATTATGAAGGAAATATCGTACATATAAAAGGATCTACTTCGAAAGCAGACCGCGATAAGTTTGAGTCATTGCTTTCAGATATTAAACCATTCAGTAAAGTTTGATATGTTAGCGAAAAAGTTAATAAAAATAGATTTTAAACCGCTTGAACCCTCAAGTACAGTTTCAGCCGGGTTGGCCAAGATGGACGCATGGCAAACTTCGAACATACCAGTTTTAGAACCGGCCACTCAAACTATCATCGGCCATGTACTCTTTGATGATCTTGCGAACCAGCCGGATATTACTGCCCCTATTTCAGATTTGGATATCCGGCACCCGATTTACGTTTACATTGACCAACATGTTTTTGAAGTTGCCCGCAAGATGTTGCAGCACGAAGTGAGAATTATTCCGGTAACCGACAGGAATGGTGCCTATTTGGGGATTATTGAGAAGAGAGATGTACTTGAATCGCTTTCCAATATGCTCAATATTACCACCAGCGGTTCAGTAATTACCGTGCAAATGCTACAATCAGATTTTACTCTGGCAAAACTGATCCATTTAATTGAAACTGAAGGCGCAAAAATTCTTGGGCTCACAGTTGAACAACCAAGCAGTAATGACGTTATGGTACAGGTATCTCTCAAATTAAGCCATGAAGATACTTCTGCTATTGTGTCATCACTTGAACGTCATGGTTATATTGCTGCTACAGAAAATCGTGATGACATACTCCAGATCGATCTCACAGCCAGAGCTGATGAATTGATGCGTTATCTCGAATTGTAATTGTTGTAATTATTCTTCAAAAATCAGGAACAAATCGATTCGAGTTGATATATTCATAGCTGATTGCCCTTTATATGAAAAGTTTGGTTTTTTTACATGAGCCGCTGTTTCCTTAAAACAATTACCCTGCTGATCTTAATAATAATGAGTGGAAGTGTATATGCTCAGCAGTCGCAGGATTCCTATCAAAAAGATTTTCAGGCAGGTCTCCATCTTTTTGAATTGGGTTTATTTGCCGAATCGATTCCTTACTTTGAAAGTGCAAAATCTGTAAGTACAACCGAAGTTGCCAGTGAAACGGCAGATTTTTACCGGGTTAGGGCGATGCTGAAAATTGACGAGAGAGGGAGTGATGTGCATACCGACAGGTTTGTTCAGACGTATCCTGGCAGTAACCGTTCGGCAGTTTTGTTAAAAGAACTTGGATATCGTCACCTTGAGAGAATGGAATATCGTGAGGCGATAAGGAGAATGGATCAGGCACTTAATTATCCGCAATCATATAATGATCGTGCCGAACTCTACTATATATTGGCTGAAACCGCTGCTGAAAGTGGAAATTTCGATCTGGCACGGAGGTACTTTCTTGACCTCTCGAATGATCATCGCAGAAGTGTATGGTCGGCAAGGGCATTATATGCCCGCGGGCGACTATATCTGGAGGAAGAACGGTTCCTTGAATCGGCCGATGCGTTTGAATTGCTGCGTGAAAGGCATCCCAATACTGTAGAAGCACGAAGGATTGGAACAGCTTTGGGTGAATCCTACTACAAACAGCGCCGTTTTAATGAAGCTGTTCAAGCATTTTTGGATGCATTACCCTATCTGGACGAGGAAAACCGGACAAAAGCCATATACCTGATTGCCGAGAGCTACAATGCATTAAATAATTTTCCGGAAGCTTCACGCTATTACAGGCATTATCTTTCGAGAGTAGACAATCCAGAAGAGGAAAGAATTGCCTACTACGGACTAGGCTGGGTTTATCACAAACAGGAAATTTTCCATTGGGCTGCACGGGCATTTGGTGAAGCAGCGATCGGCGATGATGATCTTGCAAGGAAAGCTCTATACTACAGGGCAGTTAATGAAAAATTGGCCGGCCGCTACAGAACTGCACTTGATGCTTTTCGTGAATTTGGAAGCCGCTTTAGTGAGAGAGGTGTTTTTTACGAGCAGGCACACACGGAATGGGCAGTTGCCGCACTTGAATTTGGTAATTATGTAGAGGCAATCGATATCCTTCTTCCACTGGCAAGAGAATATCAGACTCTTGAAAATCCTGCACAGGTTTTGATCTTTTTAGGTGAAGCCTTTTATGCTAACGGAGAGTATTCAAGGGCCATTGAGGCATTCGATTTAGCCAGCCAGCTTGATGAAGTTGATCCTGCACTCAAAAGACAGGCAAGATTTCAACGAGCATGGGTATTGTATTACAATATGGCCTACGATGAATCACAACCCGAATTTGAAAGTGTTTACCGGGAAGCTCCAAACACTGAAATCGGACAAGAAGCATTATTCTGGAGTGCAGACGCCAATTATATGGCAGGAAATTATGACAGGGCTGCACAACAATTTAGCGAGTTCATAAACCGCTATCCCAACCATGAAATGATTGGTGCCGCAAAATACAGCCTGGGCTGGTCATATTTTATGATGGGAGATTTTGCCAATGTAACCGGCCCGCTGATTGATTTTCTGAATAACTATGAGCCACCGCCTATTGCACTCTATCCGTATGAAACCGATGTAAGACTCAGGATCGGTGATGCCTTTTTTGCGCAAAATATGTACAGGGAAGCGATGGAATATTACAGTGCTACTATTGGCGCAGATCCCGGAGGCGACTATGCCATGTACCAGGTTGCAAACAGTTATTATAGAATGAACCGCAATTTTGAAGCAGTTACCCAATTTCGCAGATTACTGAGAATCTATCCCTTCAGCCGGCTAAGGGAACAGGCACAATACAATATCGCTTATATATACCTGAATACAGGTAATTACGACCAGGCAATCGAAGAATTTCAAACAGTAATCAGCAGGTTTCCCGGTACAGAATGGGCAGCAAGAGCTCAATATAATATCGGGGATTCTTATTATAATGCTGGTAATTTTGAAGCGGCAATTGAAGCGTATCAGAGGGTGCTGGATCAATATCCCAGAAGCCGCTACATCATTGAAGCTATTGATGGAATTCAATTTGCACAGCTTTCCGCGGGAGGCTTTGATACAAGTACTGATATACTCGAAGAATTTCTTGCGGATAATCCTACATCGGCTACCGCAGACCGCCTGAGATTCCGGCAGGCAGAAAATGTGTTTCAATCCGGTGACTATGAAGCCGCAGTAAGGGAATTCAGGCAATACCTGAGGATTACAAATAACAGGAACCTGATGCCAGATGCTTACTTCAATATGGCAGATGCATATCAGAGAACGAATAATATGGCTGGTGCAATTGAAGCATATGAGACCCTTGTGAATGATTTTCCCGAATCGGAAAGAATTGGCCCTGCATTAATTGAATTGGGCAGAATTCATTATGAACGAAATAACTTTCAGGAGTCGCTAAGACGATTTCAACAGCTTGCTGAACATGACCAGCAATATCTGCAGGAGGCATATCTCGGAAAAGGAAATGCTCACCTTGCACTTCAAAACCGCACGGATGCCCGGCAGAATTTTGAGAGTGTATTATCCATGAATCCGGAGAATGATGCTGCCAGGGTTGGTTTAGGAAAAGTGTTGTTAAGTGATGGAAGAGTTGAGGAAGCAAGGCGTTTCTTTAACCTGGTTGCCGGTTCAAATACTACAGAGATTGGAGCAGAGGCACAATTTTTAATGGGTGAAGCATATAATGCGGAAGGTGACAGACAGGCTGCTCTGGACGAATATTCTAAAGTTAGGGTGCTTTTTGAAGCTTTTGGTGAATGGGTGGCAGAAGCACAGTACAAAACGGCAGAAATTTACATCAGAGAAGGCAGAAGAGGTGATGCTATAGCTTTGCTAAACACTATTGTTGAGAATTACCCGGGAACACCCGGAGCAAGAAGGGCACAGCGCCTGCTCCAAAGCAATTAACAGATGATTCAGTATATCAAACCGGTAAAGGTACAAACTGGTACAATAGTTACTCCACCTGATAAATCCATTTCTCACCGATCGGCTATGTTTGCTGCCATATCTGATGAGAAAAGTTTAATTCACAATTATTCACCAGCAGCTGATCCTCAAAGCACTCTATCCTGTTTAAAACAGCTTGGCGTGAAAATCGAGGTGAATGGAACAGGTGTTCAGATTTATGGTGCAGGAAGAGATGGTTTAAGAATTCCGGAAATGCCCCTGGATTGCGGAAATTCCGGCACTACAATGCGGCTTCTTGGAGGAATTGTAGGCGGAGCGGGTATCAGATGCGAGTTGATTGGCGACGCCTCGCTTTCAGCCAGAACCATGAAACGAATTATAGATCCTTTGAACAAGCTTGGCTGCAGGATAAAGGGGAAAAACGGGGATTACGCCCCGCTGCATGTATCTCCACATGATGGCCTGAATGGTATGAGATATCCCCTTCCGATTGCAAGTGCCCAATTAAAATCAGCAGTTTTACTGGCGGGCCTGTTTAGTGATGAGCCTGTAGAAGTGATCGAACATGTTCTCAGCAGGGATCATACAGAACGTTTGCTTAACCTGAAATCAGAAAACTTTGGAAACGGAAAAATTATCAGCAGCAGCAGCTCCCACGTCATACCGTCACAAAACTATACAGTTCCGGGCGATTTTTCAGCAGCAGCCTTCTGGCTGGTATCCGGAACAATTCATCAAAATGCATCGCTCCTCCTAAAGCATACCGGTATAAACCCAAGCCGTATTGCTGCCCTTAGGATTCTGGAAGAAATGGGTGCATCCATCCATGTTGAAAACTCCAAAATGGAAGGAAAAGAACCTGTTGCGGATTTACGCGTTGAATCTGCTGAACTATCTTCAATTGATTTGGATCCCGCCTTTATACCTAATTGTATTGATGAACTGCCCGTTTTGATGGTCGCAATGTGTTTTGCAGAAGGTACATCAAAGATTACAGGGGCAGAAGAATTACGTCATAAAGAAACTGACAGACTTTCTGCAATGGCAGAAATTTTAACACTTGCCGGCGCTTCAGTTGAACTTGAAAAAGATGGAATAACTATTCACGGTAAGAGAAATTTCAAACCAAAAGCCGCTTTATTTCCAAGTTATCACGATCACCGGATGGCTATGGCTGCTGCAATACTTGCCACTAAATCACTAAAGAAATCTGAAATTCTTGATGCAGAATGCACTGCCATATCTTATCCTGATTTCTGGAGCCATCTTGACCAAATCAGCAGTTAATATTTCTGTAAACTGGCAACGGGTCACATTTTTCATTATATCTATGTCAATACGTCAGTGAACCACTAAAGCGAAAATATTTGGCATTGAGGTTGCTCTATAATGATTCAAAAAGCACATTATGAGTAATTTCACCATAGATATTGAAAAACAATTATCGAAGCTTGGCAAAGATATCCAGCAGTTTGTAGAAAAAGTTGCACAACCACACAGCCCGCATGGAGGATTTAATCCCGACAGCGATGTAGTGGAGAGCGATGAAATGTATTCCATTCTGATGGACTTGCCTGGTATGGTTAAAAAACAGATCCAGATAAAATTAAAAGACAGGGTACTCACAGTTAAAGGTGAGAGGGAACTCTACCTTGAAGATGGTGAAGTTCTAAAACGATCCGGAAGAAAACAGGGTTCATTTTCACGATCATATGCTCTTCCGGATAATGTAGACACATCGTCTGTCTCAGCTACTTTTAAAGACGGTGTGTTACGAATAAAAATTTCAAAAACAGGCATGGAAAGCGAGGATAACGCGCAATCCATTCCTATTAAATAAAGGTTTTAACTAAAGAAAAAAAATTAAGGAATACAATTATGGGTAAAATCATTGGAATTGACTTGGGCACCACAAACTCCTGCGTTTCGGTAATGGAAGGCAATGAGCCGATTGTGATCCAAAACTCAGAAGGAGGCAGAACCACACCATCGGTTGTGGCTTTTTCCAAAGACGGAGAGCGTTTGGTAGGTGCACCGGCAAAACGACAGGCAATCACAAATCCCCAGAAAACCGTTTCATCTATCAAAAGGTTTATGGGCCGAATGTATCATGAGGTAAAAGAGGAGATTAGCCAGGTATCATACAATGTTGTAAAATCTGAGGATGACGGTACAGCAAGGGTACAGATAGACGACAGAAAATATGCACCACAGGAAATTTCTGCAATGATTCTTCAGAAAATGAAGCAAACTGCAGAAGAATATTTGGGCGAAAAAGTAACCGAAGCCGTGATAACCGTACCGGCTTATTTTAATGATGCACAGAGAAAAGCTACACAGGAAGCCGGCAAAATTGCAGGCCTCGATGTGAAGAGAATTATCAACGAACCTACTGCGGCATCTCTGGCGTACGGGCTTGATAAAAAAGATACCGATCAAACTATCATCGTTTACGATTTGGGAGGGGGTACATTCGATGTATCGGTTCTCGAGCTGGGCGATGGTGTATTCGAAGTAAAATCAACCAGCGGTGACACTCACCTGGGCGGTGACGATTTTGATCAGCGACTTATTAACTTCCTGGCCGATGAGTTTAAGAGAGATGAAGGTATCGACCTTCGGAATGACCCAATGGCCATGCAGCGTTTAAAAGATGCAGCTGAAAAGGCAAAGATTGAACTTTCAAGTTCACAAAAAACAAATGTGAATTTGCCATTCATTACCGCAACCGAATCAGGGCCAAAACACCTGAATATCGATGTCACCAGGCCCAAATTCGAACAGCTTGTAGACGATCTTGTAAAACGAACCATTGGTCCGTGCCAGAAAGCCATCAAAGATGCCGGTATCACGAAAAATGAAATCGACCAGGTAATCCTTGTAGGTGGATCAACCAGGATTCCAAAAATCCAGGAAGTTGTGAAAGAGTTTTTTGGTAAAGATCCCAGCAAAGGCGTAAACCCGGATGAAGTTGTGGCAGTTGGTGCAGCGATACAGGGCGGAGTGCTGACCGGTGAGGTTGATGATGTAGTGCTCCTTGATGTAACACCTCTCACACTTGGCATTGAGACACTTGGCGGTGTAATGACCAAACTGATCGAATCTAATACAACTATCCCAACCAGCAAAAAAGAGGTGTTTTCTACAGCTGCTGATAGCCAGACAAGCGTAGAGATTCACATTTTGCAGGGCGAGCGTACCAAAGCACAGGATAACAGAACCCTTGGACGGTTCCATCTTGATGGAATACCACCGGCTCCGAGAGGTATTCCTCAAATCGAGGTCACTTTCGACTTAGATGCGAACGGTGTTTTAAATGTTATTGCAAAAGATAAAGGTACTGGCAAAGAACAAAGCATCAGGATCGAATCTTCTTCAGGTTTGAGCGAGTCGGAAATTGAAAAAATGAAACAAGCAGCCAAGGAACACGCCGAAGAAGACAAAAAACTTCGCGAAAAGGTGGAGAAGCTTAATCAGGCAGATTCACTTATATTCTCAACCAGAAAGCAGCTTGATGAGCACAAAGAAAAAATTTCAGAAGGCAACAAAGTAAAAATCGAAGAGGCTCTCACAAAACTTGAAGAACTTCATAAATCAGAAAATACTGACGAGATTGATCAGGCAATTGATGAGCTGAATAAAGCATGGGCAGCAGCTTCCCAGGAAATATATCAGGCGGCAGAGGAAGCAGGCCAGGATGCTGATTCAGGGCCACAGGGTGATGCGAATGGCACCCCCGCCGGAGATGATGCCGTAGATGCCGACTTCGAGGTTGTTGATGAAGATGATGATGACAAAAAAGCGTAGTATGGTTTTTGCATCATTGTAAAGTAGAACTCCTATTAAAAAAGCTCCCATTTTGGGAGCTTTTTTTTTAAAAAACGTTCATCCCGGATTTAAAAGAGCACTTTGCGGTAGCGACAATTCCGGCACAATCTAAATACCTGAGATAACCTTACTGGAACAAAACATCATTAAAAATGATGGATTGATACGGATATCACCATATTGAAAAACAACATCTTTTTACTTGATACTTTATACTTCTACTCCAAAATTTTTCACCAAATTCCCGTAACATTACCTCTTAAGCTAATAGTTGTGTTGGTTTTGGACAAATCATCTCACACATAAAAACATGAAGATATTAGGCATCGAATCATCTTGTGATGAAACTGCTGCTTCCGTTTATTCAGAAGGAAAAATCCTGTCGAATATTATTGCGTCTCAGGTAATACATCAAAAATTCGGTGGTGTTGTACCAGAGCTTGCATCAAGAGCACATCACAGATCAATTGTGGAAACAACAGATCAGGCATTGACTGAAGCCGGGGCCAATATAGATGATTTAGATGGAATTGCTGTTGCAAACGGCCCAGGCTTAATGGGTTCCCTTTTGGTTGGATTGAGTTTTGCAAAAGGACTGGCAGTATCCCGGAATATTCCGCTGATTGGTGTAAACCATATTGATGCTCACATGTATGCCAATTTTATTGAGCACAAGGAGGTTTATCCATTTGTGGCACTTATTGTATCCGGCGGCCATACAAGGCTGGTATATGCTGAAAAGATACTTCATCATACAATTTTGGGTAAAACAAGAGATGATGCCGCAGGAGAGGCGTTCGACAAAATTGGCAAGATATTAAATCTCCCATATCCTGCAGGCCCTGTTGTGGATAAACTGTCTTGTGACGGGGATGGCACTTTCCATCAGTTTCCCCGTTCAATGATTGACAAGGGACTGGATTTCAGTTTTTCAGGATTGAAAACCAGTGTGTTGTACTACGTTCAGGAAAAGGGAGAAAGGTACGTAGAAAAGAACCTGAATCATATCTGTGCGAGTGTTTCTGAAGCGATTACTGAGGTATTGATCGAAAAACTGAAAAGGGCTGTCAAAACAACCGGAGTACATCATGTTATGGTTGCCGGAGGGGTGTCTGCAAATTCAATGCTTCGAAAAAAATTATTGCATTATGCGGATGAAATGAACCTGAACCTGATGATACCATCTATTCAATTCTGTACTGACAACGCAGCGATGATTGCTATTACTGGTGCTTTGAAAATCAGAGAGAATTTAGTGGACGACCTGTCGCTGAGGCCGTTTGCAAAACTGCAGAAATGATGTAAAAAAAAAGTCAATAAGGTTTTTAGAAACGTAAAAAAAGTTATGTTGCCTTATTTTCTGAAAATAATTCGAATAATGACCGGCTCTTTTTATAATATTAAAGAATGTGAACTACGTTATTCATTTCTGAGTTATTGATGTAACGGATTAATAAAACGTTGTAAATAGTTATGCCAAAAGTGGATACACATATCCGCGAAGAAATTGACCAGTATCAATTAGACCGCCAGCAAAAGGGTGCACTTACCGTTTTGCTTAGGTTATGCCATGAACACCTGGATAAGACAGATGATGAGCTTGTTACAAGAGCATTCAAATTGTGTTGCAAATCACATGAGAATGTCACAAGAGCATCAGGAGAGCCCTACTACCTTCATCCGGTTGAAGTAGCCAAAATCATGGCAGAAGAGTTTAATATTGATGATATCTCTGTGGTTGCGGCTCTATTACATGACACGGTCGAAGATACCAGTGTTACACTCAAGTTGATTGAAGATCTGTTCGGTGATACAGTAATGCGTATCATTGACGGACTTACTAAAATTTTGGGAGTTTTTGAAAACAGGGACACCAAGCAGGCAGAGACGTTCATGAAACTTCTGCTGTCAATGGCTGATGACATCAGGGTTGTTTTGATAAAGTTTGCCGACCGCCTGCACAATATGCGTACGATTTCGCATCTTCCCAAGCAAAAACAGCTGAATAAAGCTACTGAAACGATGGAGTTATATGCGCCCCTTGCGCACCGTTTCGGCCTTTTTAAAATCAAAAATGAGCTCGAAGATCTCAGTTTTAAAGTAGTCGATCCAAATTCATACAAGTTTTTGGTTCGGAAACTGCGTGAAAAGAAAGAAGCACGTGAATTATTCATTGACGAGTTTATGTACCCGATTACGTCGGAGCTTGAAGAACAGAAGTTCAGGTTTGAGATTAAAGGGAGGCCAAAACATATTTATTCCATCTATCGCAAGATGCAGATGCAACAAAAACCGTTCGAAGAAATCTATGACCTTTTTGCGATCCGGATAATACTTGAGGAACCACATACCAAAGAAGATTGCTGGCGTGTATACTCAGTTATCACAGACTGGTATACACCTATTCCAAAAAGGTTCAGGGATTTTATTTCTGTGCCCAAAGCCAATGGATATCAATCTCTTCATACAACGGTAATTACCAAACAGGGGCGTAAAGTTGAGGTTCAGATTCGTACAAGGAAGATGGACTATATCGCAGAGCAGGGCCTTGCGGCACACTGGAAGTACAAAGAAGGAAATAACAGTGGGAGCAGTGAACTCGATAAATTTGTACACTGGGTGAGGGATGTATTGGATGCGCCCAGGCCTGATGCAGCCACTGAGTTTGTTAAGGATTTTCAGCTTAATCTTTACCATGATGAAATCTATGTGTTTACTCCCAATGGTGAACTGAAAACACTGCCAAACGGAGCTTCATGTATAGACTTTGCTTTTGAAATACACAGTGAAATCGGTGAAAGGGCACTGGCTGCAAAAGTGAATGGCAAAATGGTGCCGCTAAGACAGAAGCTTAAATCAGGCGACCAGGTCGAAATAATGACCGGGAACAAAGTTAATTTGAATCCGGACTGGATGGAGGATGTGGTAACCCATAAAGCAAAAGCCCGAATACGTCAGTTCATTAAGCAAAAAGAGAGAAAAGTTGCCAACCAGGGCAGAGAGTTATGGGAAAAACGTGCAACAAAAGGCAAAATCGAGATCTCCGACCAGGAATTAACAAAGGTAGCCAAACGATTCAAATTCAACGATGCCCAGGAAATGTTTTATGAAATAGGGTCCGGAGCTTTTGAAGTTAATGAACTTTACAAACTTGTTAAACAGCTGAAAAGCAAAGGCAGGCTTGAGGATGAATCTGATGATCACAGGAAATCGCAAATTGATCATGCTCAGGAAGAGTATATTAGTACAGCCCGCTCGGCTGGTGATTCTAAAGCGCTGCTGGTAGAAGGTGAACTCAGCAATGTTAAGTATTCTTATGCTAACTGCTGTAACCCCATTCCCGGGGATAATGTGATAGGATTCATCAGCAGGAACGGAGATGTAAAAATTCACAGGTCAAACTGTAAAAACGCACATCACCTGATCAGAACTGATAGTGAACGAATTATTGATGTGTCTTGGGCCAAACATATTGATACCCAATTCCTGGGCGGTATCAAAGTAATCGGAGAAGACAGGGTGGGCCTTGTGAATGATTTGACAGAAGTGCTTTCCAAATCGCTTCAAACCAATATGAAAAGCATAAATGTGAACAGTGAAGGAGGCATGTTTGAGGGGGTTATAACTGCATATGTAAATAATTTAAGACACCTCGAAAAAATAATAGAAAAGCTTTCAAGAGTTAATGGTATAAAGACTGTGATACGGTATGAGTGAAATATCCTATGTAAAGTAGGTACAAATACTTATATTGTTGAAATACTAAAAAAAATATATGGGATTTTCGTAAATCTTCATATTTTTATTGAAGATATGCTGTAAAGTATACAGTGGAGTGACTAATAACCAAAAACAAGATAAAAATGGTAACATATACGAAGCGAGATATTGTTCGAACTGTAGCGGATAAGATGGATGTCCCTCTAAACCAGGCGGAACCATGGGTAGATAGTGTGATTGATGCACTGCGTGCAAAAATGCTTGCAGCAGATCCAACGTGCAGAATTGAGCTCAGAAATTTTGGGGTGTTTGAGGTTAAGGAAACTAAAGCCAAACCTAAAGCACGTAATCCGAAAACCAATGAAGTGATTTATGTGCCAGCGCACCGTAAAACTCACTTTAAACCAAGCAAGAAACTCAAAAAATTCCTTAAACAACCACTTTAAGGATCCAAAATAAGATTGCCGCTTGGCTGAGTATGGCAGAATATTGGGTGTAGATGTCGGTAGTAAAAGGGTGGGGTTGGCAAGAACTGATTTACTGCGAACGATTGCCAACCCTATTGGTACATTTTCACCCGATGACTCTATACTTGAAATCGAAAAGCAGGTGAACCATGAAGGGCCTGTGAGCGGAATTGTTGTTGGCTGGCCTCTAACCCCTGAGGGAGTTCCGACTCATGCAACAACACTTGCCAGGGAATACATGAACAGGCTTAGAAATAAATTCAAGGGAATCAAAATCTATACCATGGATGAGCGTTATACGTCTCGTGAGGCAGTAGATATTATGGTTGAATCAGGTGTTCCCAAAATGAAACGCAGAAAAAAAGGGCGGATTGACCAGGCCGCCGCCGCTATAATTTTGCAACATTTTTTGGAGGCAAGGCCAGAGCTGTAAATATGGCTATTTTACCAATCGTAACATTTAACGACCCGGTACTCAGGGAAAAGTCCACTCCGGTTGAGGCTGACAGCGAAGAATTGCAGCAGCTTATTGATGACATGTTCGATACCATGTACAATTCTAAAGGAGTTGGCCTTGCTGCACCTCAAATTGGCAAACCAATTCAATTATTTGTAATTGATGCCGATGTAATGACACAAGATGATGATGACGAAGAAGATTTGGGGCCTATGGTATTTATAAATCCTGTTATTATATCAACTGAGGGGGAAGATTTAAAGATGGAAGAAGGATGTTTAAGTATTCCAGAGGTGCGTGATGATGTTTCCAGGCCTTTCACGATTAATCTGATATATAAAGACCGTAACTTTAATCAGCAAAAACTTAAAGCTGAAGGCTGGATATCCAGAGTTATTCAGCATGAATATGACCACCTCCAGGGTGTCCTGTTTCTTGACTACCTTAGTGCTTTTCGCCGCCGGCTTCACAGAAGTACACTTAACAAAATCAAGGCAGGTGCTTTAGAAACTGAATATCCTATTGTACCTAAGCTACAGGTTGGGAAGGAATGAAGCCTTTACAAATCGTTTTTATGGGCTCGCCCAATTTTGCAGTTCCAGCCCTGGAGAAGCTGTCGGCTTCTACACATGTAATAAAAAGCGTGGTTAGTAATCCGGATAAAAGAAGAGGAAGGGGAGGTATGCCTGTTCCAACCGATGTCAAAAAAAAGGCAATCGAGATCGGATTGCCTGTAATAGATGCAGAAGATCTTCATTCAGCAAAACTCCATCAACAATTAATCGAACTTAAGCCGGATCTCATAGTGATTGTGGCATTCAGAATTTTACCCAAAACAATCCTTGAAATTCCCACAATCGGGGCAATTAATCTGCATGCTTCATTACTTCCGAAATACAGGGGGGCAGCACCCATACACTGGGCAATTATAAATGGTGAGAAGGAAACTGGCTGCACAATTTTTTTTCTCGATGAGAAGGTTGATACAGGCGAATTGATCAATCAAATAAAAACAGACATAGGGCCTTATGAAACCACCGGAGAGTTATATGACAGATTGAAAATTATGGGTGCTGACCTGTTGCTGGATTCAGTTAACGATATTGCAATGGGCAATTATATCAAACAGCCCCAGGTGGATGAATTGGCTTCGGGTGCACCTAAATTATTCAGAGAGAATACGCGTATAAATTTTGAAAAAAGTGCTGAAGATGTTCATAATTTTATTCGGGGTTTATATCCATTTCCATTAGCTTGGTGTAATTACAAGAAGATGAAAGTGGATATTCACGAGGCAGAACCACTTTTTGAGTCAGACATTCCACCCGGCCACCTTCAATTAACCGGTGATAAACTGCTGGTGGGTTGTGGTAGTGGAGCTGTAGAAATTAAGAAGTTACAGTTACCAGGAAAAAAAAGAATGACGGGTACCGATTTTGCAAATAGTTACGGTATTTTAGTGCCGTTTGAATGAATAATTACCATAAGAATCGGTATTATTGGAATCATTGCAGAGTCAAAACGCTTCTTATATTGGGTTCAATAAAAGGAATAAGCATTAGATTTAGGTCTATTTAATACATATTTTTGTACTGAGATTGCTAACGGGAAACAGAGTGCCCGGCGCTTTGTATTCAATTTCTTCTACATGTTTCGGTTCAGATTTTTTAATTCACTGATAATTCATAATGATTTTATTTGAATAGGTTGATTAAGTGAAATTTTTTTGAGATATACTGAGCAATCTTTCGTATAAAAAGACAATTTTTTTAATCCAATATATAATTATACAAGATAATGGAGCTTTCATCATTTTTACAGGCCGCCAGAGAAGGGAACCTGAATTTAGTAAAAGACCTTCACAAGCAGGGTGAGGATATAGACCAGGTGAGCAAAAACGGTTCTTCTGCCCTTATTTATGCATCTGAGAATGGTCACCTTCATGTGATTGAATATCTGATTGAAAACGGTGCAAATCCTGCATTGCAAACTAAAATGGGGGGTACTGCCCTGAACCGTGCAGCTGAAAAGGGAGATATCACAATTATGAAGTATCTCCTGGATAATGGTACACCGATTGGTGATCTTGCATTAATTGTTGCCGCAAGGGAGGGGTATTACGATGCTGTTGAACTGCTGGCAAAATCAGGTGCAAATATTAATGCGCAACAACGCTGGGGACAAACTGCATTGATGCTGGCTGCAAGAGAAGGGCATTCTTCTATCGTAAAATTATTACTCGAATCAGGAGCCAATGTACGTTTACGCGACAGAAATGGTGATACGGCACTGAATATCGCTATTGATAATGATAATCCAGACATTGTTATGCAACTCAGGCGTGCCGGAGCCAAAGCACAAACACGTAAAAAAGTCTCGCCAGTTGAAACCGACGATGACGACGATGACGACTCTTCATCATCTGTTGATGAACTTATTACAGATGACAGTGATCTGCCTCCGGATGATGTGGAAATGGAGGAGGACATCTGATCTATTTTCCAGATATTGCTATATTGTGAAGATTCGGTTAAGGTCGGGCTCAAGCCTTGAATATCACACATTTAAAAGCGCTTACAGATTAAATTAATGTGAATTGCAGGCTTTAAAAATGGATAGAGAAAGAATAAACCGTTATTTTACATAAATAATCAAAAACTGCTAAAGCAGAAAAAAATAAATTGAAAAAGGAGTAATTATTATGGCAAATATTAAAGTAGGGATAAACGGTTTTGGACGAATTGGACGATTAGTATTCCGCGTAGCCGTTGAAAAAGAAAACGTGGAAGTAGTAGGTATTAATGACCTGCTTGATGTAGACTATATAGCCTACATGCTGAAATATGATTCTACACATGGCATGTTCAAAGGTGATGTATCTGTTGAAGATGGAAATTTAGTAGTAAACGGTAAAAAAATCAGGGTTACTTCGGTTGCCAATCCCGCAGAACTGAAGTGGGATGAGGTTGGTGCCGAGTATGTTGTTGAAGCTACAGGTTTATTTCTCGATAAAGCAAAAACTCAGGCCCACCTTGATGCAGGCGCTAAGAAAGTAATCATGTCAGCGCCATCAAAAGACGATACCCCAATGTTTGTAATGGGTGTTAACCATAAATCCTATACAAATGACATGGATTTTGTATCGAATGCATCCTGTACTACAAACTGCCTTGCACCTATTGCAAAAGTTCTTCATGACAATTTTGGCATTGCTGAAGGCCTGATGACTACTGTGCATGCAGTAACTGCAACTCAAAAGACTGTTGATGGTCCATCTAAAAAAGACTGGAGAGGCGGTCGTGGTGCTTATCAGAACATCATTCCATCATCAACAGGTGCTGCCAAAGCAGTAGGCAAAGTGATTCCTGAACTGGATGGAAAACTTACCGGTATGTCATTCAGGATTCCAACACCAAATGTGTCTGTTGTTGACCTTACTTGCCGTCTCGAAAAAGGCGCCAGCTATGCAAAAATCTGTGAAGCAATGAAGGCTGCATCAGAAGGTGAGCTGAAGGGAATACTTGGATACACAGAAGATGCCGTTGTATCAAACGATTTTCTTGGCGATCCACGAACCTCTATTTTCGATGCCGGAGCAGGCATAGGGCTGAATGACAACTTTGTGAAAGTTGTTTCCTGGTATGATAATGAGTGGGGATACTCAGTAAAAGTGGTCGAACTGATCGAATATATGGATTCTGTTAAATAACCGAATCGGGACCATTTTATGCATAAGGGCCGGCCAACAACCGGCCCTTTTTTATTTTATTGTGACATCACTTGCG
>PWLN01000130.1 GCA_003559375.1 Balneolaceae bacterium
ATTTAAAATCAATTAATTATAATTTTTAACAAGTGGAAATGGCTTTTGGTATTGTTTACCCGGCCTTGAATCGGTTGGCGGGAACAGGGTATTTTCAGACACGCTTTGGCAGCATTTGATATCGCTGCGCGGGGAAAAAATGAGCGGCTGGTTCTCTGATTACAGGCTATGAGCGTGATGGATTATGGAATTGTTAAAAATTTTTTGATGGGAATTGACGTAATATTTTCAAAATGGCAGCCATCCAATGGTGGCACAATCAGCATAATTGAATGATCCTAATCAGATTTATTCTTTTCAGATAATTTTTGATCTACCAGTTCTGACAGGTAATTAGCTGCTCTCTTTGCAGCAATTTTTTTTAATTCATCAATTAATATTCCGGTAAAGGCCGGAGATTTATCAGATGATTTACGATCTTCAATAATTTCTTTAGAGTTATTTTTCTTTTTGCTGGAAAAACCCAGTATGATTCCTGCCGCCAATGCAGCACCCAGTGCAAGAAATGGTTTACTTTTTATGTATGATACAGGCTTTAAAGGCCCTAAAATACGTCTTTTAGTACTTTGAATACGTTCTTCAAAATTACCCTCAAGAAGCTCCAGGTCATCTTTCAGCTTTTTCTTTCGGATGCGTACATCTTTCATAGAAATCTCCTTTTTTTTAGGTGCTGTCTGATCCATTATTCTCTTCGGATTCGTTCTCCTGACTATTAAAATTTTCAAGTACTTTAGCCATCAGTCCTGCCTGAATTTTTTCAGTGAGGCGTTTCGACTTATGATTAAAGATGATAAAGCCAAGGATCAACAAAGGCAATGAAGATATTGCAAAACCGGCTCCAAAATTTTCAATCAGTTCACCCAGATAAAAACCGAATGCAAGCCATAAAAAGAAAATACCAAATGCGAGTATTAGAAAGCCCAGAAACCGCTGAAAGGAATGAGCAATCATCAGCGATATCTGCTCTGAAGTGGTTATGACAAAAAGTTCAACCCGTTTTTCTATATACTCTCGTATATCTTTTCTGAGCCCCTGCTTGTTTTCTGTAGTATTCTGATGGTTTGACATGTATGTCAATTTATCTCAAAATTTTGCCAATGAGGTAACCGATAGCCACACCAATAGCCACACTGCTGATTGGATGCTTTCTGATTAATAATTCTGCTTCGGTTTTAATTTCGTTAAACTTTTCTTCCAGCTCGGCATTTCTTAACAATGACTGCCCTTCTTCCAGCACATTTTCAAGCTCATCATTCAGATTGTTGATAATATTCTCGTCCATGATAATTAAAGTTAATTATGAATTATGTTTATCAAATAAAATAACATCTTGTTGCTTTAAGCGAAATATCAGTATCAATTAAAGTTATGAAAGTCATCTGCCGAGTTATTCGGAAAAACGAACCAATTATAAAAATAAGATTATTTCCCTAAAGACTCGGCTGATGACTTTATTCGTACCTCAGGCTATCAATAGGATCTAACATTGCAGCTTTCCAAGCCGGGTACACACCAAAAAGGATACCAACTACTGTCATCAATACAACACCGGCTACGGCCGAGCCCCAGGGTATTACAATTCCGGACTCGAGCCAGACTGCGGCAAGGTTACCTAATCCTGCACCGGCAAGAATACCGATTACACCACCAATCTGACAAATGGCAACCGATTCCATCAGAAACTGTGATACGATTGATTTTCTTGTTGCACCAACAGCTTTCCTGACCCCGATCTCCCTTGTTCTTTCAGTAACAGATACCAGCATGATATTCATTACACCGATACCCGCACCCAGCAGAACAATACCGCCTATCACAAAACCAATCAGATACAACATTCCAGTGAACTGATCAAACACACCGGATAGTGATTCATTTGTGGTAATTTCAAAGTCACTTTCAGCTGCCGGATCAACCTTTCTGATTGCACGCAATATACCGGTCAACTCATCAATAACTGAAGCAACCTGGTCTACACCCCCTGCTCTCACCTGTATACCAATATTTTGATTTCTGCCGTAAATACCTGCAAGATTTGTATAAGGAATCACTACGAAACGGTCTAATGTACTGCCAAATACATTACCTTTTGCTTCTGTAGTACCGATTACTGTATATGGCCTTCCTTCAATACGGATCGTATTGCCAATCGGGTTCCTTCTTTCAAAGAGGGCAGTTACAACATCGGCGCCAATAATGGCTACAGGCCTTGCATAGTCGATATCCTCAGGTAAAAAATTACGTCCATCCTCAATATTGTAGGCATTATTAGATAAATAATGTTCATTGCCTCCTCTTATACCAATATTGGGCTCTGTTTCAATATCCTCAAAAGAAACACGAGTAGTAATGTATGTGCGGTTTGGCCCTATTCCGCGTGCTGAACGGGTAATATCCTGTAACCTTTCCATTTGGGCAATGGTAATATCCTGGCGGTTTCGATAACGATCCCAGTCGGTAGGACCCATCTGGATAGCAGGAAATTTACTTACAGTGACTACATCACCCCCCATTAAACTGAGCGTATCTTTAAAGTAGGTATCCAATACAAGAACGGCAGTATTTGCACTGATAATAGCGAACACACCAACCGATATTGCCAACAGTGTAAGTGAAGACCTTAGTTTATTGGCGCGAATAGAGTCAAATGCTTGTCGAAATACCTCAATAATATTCATAATTCATCTTTTTTACTCATAACGGAGTGATTCAATCGGGTCTGATTTTGCAGCACGGCTGGATGGAAGATAGCCAAATAAAATACCTACAAACGCACAGATCAATATTGCATTCATTACAGTGGTCCAATCCATGTAGGCTACGAAAAACTGATTTAGCAGGTGTGTTACGCCAATAGATAACAGTACACCGATTACACCCCCGATTATACAGATAACGATAGCTTCCATTAAGAACTGCAAAAGGATTTCCCACGATTTTGCGCCAACGGCCTTTCGGATGCCAATTTCCCGGGTACGCTCTTTAACTGAAACAAACATAATATTCATCACACCAATACCGCCTACAAAAAGTGCCAGTCCGGTCAAAAATATTCCGATACCGTAAATGGCTACTTTCATTCCCTGGAATTCCTGTTCAAATAGTCCGGCTTTGTTTATTGCAAAATCGTCGTCATCAAGGGGGTCGAGCTGGCGAATTTGTCTCATCGCGCCGATAACTTCATACTCACCTTCGGCGAGTGTCTCATCGTCGGGGAACTGAACAGCAATTTGAATTCCCCACCTGAGGCTGTACATGGTACCGAAGGAGGTAATGGGTATGAGTACCATATTGTCGAAATCTTCAAGGCCTAAAAAGTTTCCTCTCTTTTCAAGAACACCGATAACGGTAAATCTCTGCCCACGAACCTGAACATGTTTTCCGAGAGGGTCTTCATTTGGAAAAAGTACATCAGCAACGGTTGCACCAAGAATGGTTACCCTTGCTACCCTCTGTATTTCATCCCCGGTAAAAATTCTTCCATCCTGGATATTAACCGCTGATGTTCTGAAATAGCCTTCTGTAACCCCGCTTAGTGAAACGCCGTCGGCAGAACGGTCCTGATATCTTATAGGCACTCTGCGGCTTGCAGATGCCGACACTTCAGAAGCAGAGGGTGTAAGATTTTTCAAACGTTCCACATAGGAAAGCTCCATCTCTCTTCTGTTTCTATACTCCCACCACCTGTATTCACCACCAAAGCCCCATGGCCATTTTTCAACATAAACCACATTGCGACCAAGCATATCCATACTGTCTTCAAAGGCCCTGTCGATCCCATCGGATATGGTGTTCATGGCCGTAACAGATACGATACCTATTACAATACAAGTGGTTGTAAGAATTGCACGGGTTTTATTTGTCCAGATTGCAGAAAATGCAATTTTGGTACCTTCTTGCAAACTTATAAATAAGCGGTTCATGAATTAACTTCTAACAATCAATTTCAGTTGCTATTTTAGACGGGTAAAATTTCTAAATTAGATTTACAAAAATATTACTATGTCTTATTGACATACGAATTGAAATATATTTCGTTGCATATTTTTTCTTAAAATTGATTTTTAACTCTGATTTTCATGGATGTACTCGCATTTGGTGCTCACCCGGACGATACGGAACTCAGTTGTGCCGGAACTCTTGCATCATTATCAAAACAAGGCCTTGAGGTTGGTGTGATTGATCTTACAAGAGGAGAAATGGGTTCAAGGGGTACCCCGGAATTACGTCTTAAAGAAGCTCAAAAAGCAGCGGAAATTCTTGGTTTAAAAACCAGGGACAATCTTGGCCTGCCCGATACGGAGTTGATGAATACAAGAACCTTTCAGCTTCCAATCATTGAAAAGGTACGCTACTACAGGCCACATATCTGTTTACTTCCGGCACCAACCGACCGCCATCCGGACCACGGCAATGCTGCAAGGCTGCTAACCGATGCAATATTTTATAGCGGGCTTTCCAAAATTGAAACCAGAGACAGGAATAATTTAAATCAGGAACCTCACAGGCCTGCTCATATTTTGCATTATATGCAGGATCAGCCATTTGAACCGGATTTAGTGTTTGATATAACCGATACCATTGCACTGAAGGAAAATGCAATCAAGGCATTTGTTTCTCAGTTTAATGTGGCTGATCCGGGCTATGAACCGGCAACCTACATTTCAGACCCGGATTTTTTTATCTCATTGCGCGCAAGAGCAAAACAGCTGGGGCACCTTGGTGGTTTTGAATTTGCTGAAGGTTTTTTGTACCAGAAAAAGCCATTTCCTGTAAGCAGTTTTGATTTTCTCCTAAGCACAAAGCCTAAACGTTGAACCTCAAGAGGCATCCCATACAGGAACCCCTAAAAATCTACCCAGAGTTTGAGCATTTTCTTTGATCGTCTTACCACCGGCATGTGCCAGCACATTCATACGGTTTGCATCTCTTAATACAAGATTGATTTCATAACACGTGTAAGAAGATTTACTGGAGGAAACACGCCTTGAAAGTATTTGAATGGCATATATATTCCGGATTCGGACAGCATTTTTTAATTGCTCGTTAGAATGATGAAGTTCGGGTTTCTTTCTTCCACTCCAATAAAAACCTTCCAGTTTATCGAATACGATAGGCTTGCTCTGTACATAATGCAAGCCTGCACCAACAAGAAAAAAGATGCCACCAAAAATATATAATGGCCACATACCTCCTGAATCGAGCTCTGCATCGGGTACAGCATAAAATATGAAGGGTACTGCAATACCGACAATCATGAAAATCAGCACAAAAATTTTGGCACCCATAGCAGTTTTAAACTCCATCCGGTTCGGGCCTTTCTCAACAAGGTTATGTGTTTTAAAATTTGTACTGCTGTTACTGAGGGTTTTCCAATCCGTCTTTAATGCGATTTCATCATTCAGCGAAGACGGATCAAATAACTCTCTCGTCCTTGTTACATTTTCGATAAACGATTTAAATTTTGCTTTCATCTGCCATTCATTTTTATCCCGGAATATGCATGATATATCCGATACTTCACAACACCATTTTAAAAAATATTCAAGCTTTATTTTTTATCATAGAGGGCACTACTTAACGCTTGAGTACCTGTGGCAATCAGTGTGATCTGTTGCTGCAAATAAATCTTGAACCACAGTTTATATCAGGTTATACTTCTCCACAAATTGTGTCAGAATATCCGTTAAATCAGGTTTTCCAATTTCCTGCAGATGATATGTTACCCTTACAGAAGGCTTGGTTATTTTTATCACCCGGTTCAGGTCAATAGGGGTTCCGATGATCACCGTATCGCAATCTGTTCGGTTTATGGTCGCTTCGAGATCTTTCATCTGTTCTTTTCCGTAACCCATTGCCGGCAATAGTGTTCCGATTTGCGGATAATCTTCAAAAGTTTTCTTTAATTTTCCTTCCAGGAAAGGCCTTGGGTCAATAATCTGAGCAGCACCAAATTTTTTCGCAGCAATGATACCTGCCCCAATTTTCATATTACCATGTGTGAGTGTCGGCCCGTCTTCAACAACCAATACCCTTTTATTTTTAATCTGTTCAGGGTTTTCAACAGTAATCGGGGATGCGGCATCAATAACAGGTAAACCGGGTTTTATCTTTTCAATATTGTCTCTTACTATTTGTATATCGTCAGCATCGGCTGTGTCAATTTTGTTAATTAACACGACATCTGCGAGTCTCAAAACGGTTTCACCAGGGTAATAGGTAAGTTCATGTCCTGCACGGTGAGGGTCGGTTATAGTGATCATCAGGTCGCTGTGATAGAAAGGAAAATCATTGTTACCTCCATCCCATACTATTACGTCCGCTTCCTTTTCAGCCTCTCTGATGATGGCTTCGTAATCAATTCCGGCGTAGATCACATTTCCACGCAAGATATGAGGTTCATACTCTTCCATTTCTTCAATCGTGCAGTGATATCGGTCAAGGTCTTCAAGTACTGCAAACCGTTGTACTTTTTGTGAAATCAGGTCACCATATGGCATTGGGTGCCGGATTGCCACTACCCTGATA
>PWLN01000323.1 GCA_003559375.1 Balneolaceae bacterium
CCCTGTAGCAAATAGATCACACCCGCACAGAGAAAATAATACTAAAATGATATATCGCATTTGCACAATTGAACAGAGAATCGTTATCAATCTGCATGATATGCATTTCAAATTTGAATTAATTCATAAATTATCGCTAAAATTATTGTAGCCCGAACACTGCCAGGTGTGGAAGGTGGTCACTAAGAGCAAACGATCCGGGATCGACCGGATTTGTCCTGAAGGCACCCTCAAAGAGCGGCCTGCCTTCCACTATACGTTCTGCAAGTGGGCCATATGCTAAAACATAATCAATTCGCTGATAGGGTTCATCAGCCCTGAATGTGTAACCGGCTGATTCATCTTCAGAGCTGAAGGTATCTTTCCAGCCGGCTTCCATCCATCGTGCGTAACCCGCCATATCTGGTCTGTGGTTCAGATCTGCCAAAATCAGAACATTTTTTCCACTGCTTGTGTCCTGTTCCAGTGTTTCCAACATATGAGTGATTTCACGTGCACGAATGGCATTATTCTCCGGCCTGTCATGTGGATAAAGATGCGCAGAATGAATGATGATCTCCTCTGCGTTATGCAACAGAATATGCGCTTTCCCCCAATGCCGGGTAAAAAGGTCATCTTCACGTTCACCGGATACAAGAGGTACGTTTTTAAATTCAAGAAATTTGTGTTTCGTTAGTATAGCACCCGGCCAATGTCCTGCACTTGGCAAAAAGCAATAACTCATATTCATCTGCTCAGCAATTTCTCTTACAACACGATGATCTCGAGGAGCTTCAGAAAATTGCACAATATCAGGATCATACAGCAGAAGTTCCTGGGCAATCCGCGCGGGCATCTGTCCGGTATTTCTCACATGTGTGGAATTATCTCTTGGCCAACCTGTTACTTCATAGACATTGTAAGTAATTACCCGAAGGTGAGCGTCTGATTCCAATTTTTGCTTCGGAATGATTGTTTTCATTCCGGATAATCCAATCCCGGCCGCTGATAATGCCGCTTTTTTCAAAAACTCACGCCTTGAATTGGAAAAAGCAGGGTGATTTAGTCTCATAGATATGATCTTTTAAAAAGTTCTTTATATTAATGAATTATGACAGTGTCATTTCTATATACTTCCACACCGTTAATGAAGGTGTGAAGTACATCTATATCTTTTATAGTAAAAGGATCGACTGTTGCCGGATCATCTGACAAAACAACAAAGTCGGCAAATTTACCTTTGGTTACAGATCCTTTTATGTCTTCCTCAAATTGTGCGATAGCGCTGCCCATTGTAAAAGTATATATGGCCTCTTCGGGTGTCAAAATTTCATTCGGCCCGTAAACAATACCTTCTGCCGAGGTTCGTGTGACCAGGCTTTGAATCCTCAGCATCGGATCTGCCGCACTAACCGGGTAGTCTGAATTTCCGGCAACAATAATACCCAGATCGAGAGCTTTTCTGTTTGGATGCATCCATGGCCAGCGCCATTCACCATAAGCACCCATTTTATCACCATGTTCATAGATATAGGAATGTGGTGCCAGGATCACATTCAATTCCTTCACTCTTTCAAGAATAGCCTGAGTAACAACACTGGCATGCTCTATCCGGTGCCTGTGATCTGTTTTAGGATAGTGGTTCAATGCGTATTCAATGGCGTCCAGAACCATTTCAATCTCACGGTCACCATTTGCATGGATAGCCGCCTGTAAATTAGCCCGATGAATAGACAAAATCAGCTCATTTAATTCGTCCTGAGACCGATCCGGCGGGATGCCATAATAATCCGGCCTCCCCTCATAGGGTACGGAAAGCCAGCAGGTTTGCCCGGATAATGAATTGCCATGAAACACTTTAATAGAACCGATTTTCAGCTGTTCATTTCCGAATCCGGACTGGATACCCAGTCTGGACAGGCTTTCGATTTTTTCAATTCCAAACATATGATAAATCCTGACCGGCATCCCTCTGCTAACAAGCTCATTGAAAACAGTAAATTTTCCCGATTCCAGCGCAGCATCAGCTATACTTGTGATCCCTTTTTCAATAAACCGTTGAAATGTATTCATATAGGCCTGAAGCTCCTCTTCACGATCTGCCACAGGAAAAGAACTATTACCATTCAGCACAAGATTGAGGGCTGGAGGTTCCCGTAAAATACCGTTTGGAAGCCCGTCTTCTGACCTGTCAAATGCACCGCCAGGTGGATCTTCAATTACACCGAGAAGGCCTGCATGAGCCAGTGCATAGCTATTCACTACAAATACGTGATGGCTTGAATGCGTGAGCATGATTGGATGCCTGTCAGATACCGAGTCGAGGTCGAACCTTTCGGGGTGCCTGCCAAGTTTGGTATCCTGGTAAAGCGTGCCTCTTATCCATTGACCTTCAGGTGTAATTTCAGCCTTTCTTTTTAACAGCGAAATCAAGTCTTCTATGGTCTCCGCTGAATCAGGGCTTAAATCAACCACATGATGTATGGAATCGAACGCGTAAGTTGGATCCGGATGCATGTGTGAGTCAATAATACCGGGAATAATGGTTTTACCATTTGCATTTATCCAATTCGTCCGGTCATCACTATATACCCGCATCTCCTCGTTGGTTCCAACTGCCAAAAATAATCCATTTTTTACAGCAAATGCTTCAGCTTCAGGATGGGAGTGATCCATCGTAATGATTTTTGCATTATAAATGATCTGGTCTGCCTGAGCATAAAGCTTTGATGTAAAGGCAATAAGCAATACTAATGCGATGAAACTTCTGACAAGACTATTTTGATATACTTTCAAACTTTGAATGACCATACCTGTTTTAGCTATAGGTTTCTCAATAACGATGTACCTGATACAATTTAATCAGAATACAACTGATCATCGGTTCACCCTTAATAAACTCTACATTTTCAATCCTTCAGAAACAATCACCAACCGTAAGCAGCCCCGTCTTTCCTGTGGTCGGCCCCGGCACGGTAAATACCGTTTACCGGCCCCTGATGTTCTTCTTTAAGGCCGCCGTTTCCGGTTAAAATTGGTTCAGGCAAATCAGGATGTCTCTCGAACAGAATCCCCTGGTATCCGCCCCCAACAGCCCGCGCCCGGTTTACTTCATGCCCTTTGGCCTTGAGACTGTCGCTGATCATGTCGTACAGATAGAGGTCAAGGCTCACCACATCCCGGTTTTGGCTGTGATCGAATCGGGCAACATCGGAGGTGGCCTGCACATTCATACCAAGATCGATCATGTTAATCACATGCTGTGCATGGGCCTGCGGCTGTGTGGCTCCGCCCATGTTTCCGAATGCCATGAGTGGCAGCCCGTCTTTCATAATAAATCCCGCCATTATGGTATGGAATGGGCGCTTACGCGGTGCAACAATATTCGGATGATCTTCCTCCAGCACAAAACCCTGCCCACGGTTCTGCAAAGGGAATCCAAATCCCGGAACCCCAACTTTGGAGCCAAATGCCGAAAATGTGCTGGAAACAAAGGAAACCATATTCCCCCATCGGTCGGCAGCAGCCAGGTAAACTGTTCCTTCATCAAGTTCGTCAATTTCAACGGCAGGCCTGGCCTGCCTGGGGTCAATTTCGGAGCAAAGAGTTGCTGCGTACTCTTTATCCAACAACCTTCCCAAATCCGGAGATGAGAAACGGGGATCGGCATTGTAGTTGTGCAAGTCGGCATAAGCCAGCTTTTTCGCTTCAATCATCAGGTGCCAGTACATCGGATCACGAGCTCCAAGTTTCGTCAAACTGTATCCCAGCCGTGGCACGCAAACTTCCAGAATATTGAGCATTCCAAGGGAAGCGAATCCCTGATTATTGGGTGCAAGCTGAAAAATATCATATCCATGATAATTGCTTGTAACCGGCTCGGTCCATTCAGGCTCATATTCCGCAAGGTCTTCAAGGCTCATTACACCGCCAATCGACTGAATTTTCTCAACAATCGCATGTGCGATTTCACCTTTGTAAAAAGCGTCTATTCCCTCCTCCTGCAGAATACGGAAAGCCTTTGCATGATCCGGCACAGTGAGTATTGAATATGGAAGCGGGGCTGCACCTTCAACTAACCAGGATCCTGCCAGGTCTTCATCAAGGTCATCAGCAACAACCCGTATATCCCTTGCCGTGCGTTCGGTAACCGGAAAACCTTCCTCAGCCATGATGGCCGCACGTTCGAATGTCTCCCTGAATGTCATGGTTCCAAAACGTTTCAGCAGGGCATCCCAACCGGCAATCGCACCGGGAATGGTAATGGCATCCGGCCCGCTGCCGGGCATCTCTTCATAATCTTTTTCGTAAAAATATTCGGGTGTCCATTTTTGTGGTGACCAGCCGCTTGCATTCAGCGCATATAATTTCCGGTCTTTTGCCGACCAGACCAGCGCCCAGGCGTCTCCACCCAATGAATGGCTGCCGGGTTCGGTAATCGTCAGGACTGCCGCTGCGGCAATAACAGCATCAATAGCATTACCACCTTTTTGCAGAATTTCAAGCCCTGCCGCTGATGCCAACGGCTGGCTTGTGGTTACCATTCCATACCTTCCCACTATTTCAGAGCGGGTCTGGTCGGCCCACATCTGTGATGGCCGTGTTGCGGGAACTGCATTGATGTTTGCACCAGGAGCCGGCACTTCCACTGTGGGAATCCCGAAAGGGTGGGCAGATTGTGCTTTTACAACATAATCTGCAGATATTAGTGAAACTAATTTCAGGGTCAGAATTATCGTAATTACCTGTTTTTTAATGGTATTTTGATTGGAGATTACAGACAGTCGGGCAACGGTAAGAGATAATTTCATGAAAGAGTCAGGCGTAAAAGTATTAGAACTATTTTATATACCAACCTATAAGATGGTTCTGGTGTTGAAATATCTGTTTTATGAGAAGTGATCACAACAGCGTATCGTTAACGAATTGTAAAAAAAATATGATATCATCGAATATAAATCGGATTTGAAATAACAACGATACCTTCATCATCACGCAGATTGAATCGAACCCAGCCGGGTCCGTTTCCGTTGATCCTGAATCTTTTTATCCGGTATTTATCCTCAACCAGAGATTGTTCCGCTTTCCATTCAACGCTTTTTCCGTTCATGATGATTTCTGGTTCCACGGAATCATAATGATCATATTTAATTTGAATATATACCGGCTGGTCATTTGCCAGTTCGTCAACCGGTATCACATCTCCCATCTGCCAGTTGTTAACACCGTCGGTTGCAATGTACTCGATTGCCGGGCCATCCGGACTGCGGGTTCTGAGGTAAACCCTTCCCTTTTTTACAGCCTTCAGCAAATCGGCTTCCGATAGAGATTCTGCATAGACCATTGTAGTAGGTGTACCGGGCTGCGCACGGCCAAAACCGGCCCCGTGGTCATCACTTCCGCCAATTCCTGTGATCATGTAACCTTCATTCAGCCGTTCGTGCCAGAAAGGAATACCTGCTACCCGGGTTTCAATATTGGTGCCATTTACTACTTCTATGGCGTCAACCAGATTATAGTCCGTATTCTCGGCACTCCAGCCACATCCGGTACATCGCGCACCGGTATCACGCCCTGGATGGTTGATTGAAAAAAGTGCTCCAAGTGATCTGGATTGTTCCTGGATATTTTTTACAGTCAACCCGTTATAACCAATTCTGAATTCAACAGGAATACTGGTTCCAAATACATTCATATGCCCATAAAAGGTAGTTACTTCTTGTCCGCGCAGCAACAACATTCCGGGAAATGATGGCTGTAAAATTTTCATATCCTGATGATGGCTTACTGTATTGTGGTCGGCTATTGTAACAAAATCAAGGCCATTTCTGTGAGCAGCCTGTGCAGTCTGAAATACCTGACATGGCGACCGGTTTCCTTCAGTATCAGGGCAGCCGAAGCCATCACTGTGTCCGGTGTGTGTATGAAAATCTCCTTTATACCACCTTTTTCCGGTTTCAAGTGCAATTTCAGACGGACCATAATATTCAGGATGCCCCTCCGGTATCATTCGGATTTGAATCGTGTACCCTGCTTCCTGAGTTATCGTGGGAAATCCAAGTGATACATTCCATTCACCTGGTATGATTCTGCCTGGAAAATAAGAAGCGGTAGTCCGGTACTTACTGATATAAAATTCATCTTTGGAAAACCTGCTGGTGCCCCTGAAACCGTACGGGTCAAATAGCCCGATTTCCATTTCCGCATACTCCCGCCTGCCGTCATAACTGAATGTAAATTCAAGAGCACCAATCCCTTCCGGAACATCAAAAGGCTCCAGCCTGTAAGAATACTGCTGATCGGGATAAACTATCCCCTGAATAACCAGTTGTTGAATATCAGAATCATTTACATCACCTGATTCTGCAGTGGCCGGATTATGTATAAGTATCAAATTGAAAAAAAATGGGATTAGGCTGCTGAGGAAAATTTTATAGACCATAATATGGTATTGGATATTTTTAGAATTTGGGAGAGGATTTCATAAACAGGGTGATAATTTTTTACCTGAATCACTTCATTTAAGG
>PWLN01000160.1 GCA_003559375.1 Balneolaceae bacterium
ACTCAAAACTCAAAAAGAAATATCCATGGTTCAGCAATTCAATCGCAAGTTATTTATTATTGCATTATGTTTGATTTATCCCAGATTAAGTTATAAAAAATAACCATTGCAAAATCCTCTACTAAATCCTCATTTGAAAGACCAGGCGATTGAGGAAACGCTGCGCCCATCCTCTCTGCATGAATTTGTTGGACAACATAAAGTGATTCAAAACCTGTCTGTTTTTATCAGCGCTGCACGAAAACGAGGTGAAGCTCTCGATCATGTGATTCTTTCAGGCCCACCTGGCCTTGGCAAAACCACACTTGCCTATATAGTTGGCAAAGAAATGGGTGTACAGGTAAAACCAACAACGGGGCCCGTTCTGGAAAAACCCGGTGATCTTGCCGGTTTACTCACAAATCTCCAAAAAGGGGATGTACTTTTTATTGACGAGATCCACAGATTGAATCCTGTTGTTGAAGAATACCTTTATTCAGCAATGGAGGATTTTAAGCTGGATATTGTTATTGATTCCGGCCCGAATGCCCGTAGTGTACAAATCGACCTGAATCACTTCACTCTTGTGGGCGCAACTACCCGTAAAGGGCTCCTGACTGCTCCACTCAGAGCACGTTTTGGCATCGATATGCGTCTTGATTATTATGATACTGAACTCCTTCAAAGAATTGCCCTCAGAACTGCCCATATCCTGAATTTCGGAATCACTGAAGAAGGTGCATTTGAAATTGCAAGAAGAAGCCGGGGAACACCCCGCATTGTCAATAAACTTCTGAGGCGAACAAGGGATTTTGCCCAGGTTGACGGTTTAGATACGATCGATACCAAAATTGCTGACAAAGCACTCAGTGCTCTTGATGTTGATGAAAATGGGCTTGATGAAATGGATATCAGAATACTAAAGGCTATCGTTGAAAATTACCAGGGCGGGCCGGTTGGCCTGGGAACACTGGCAGTTGCTGTTGGTGAAGAAAAAGGAACAATAGAAGAGGTATACGAACCATTTTTAATTAAAGAAGGCTTTTTGCACCGTACGCCGAAAGGGAGGGTAGCTACCGTAAGAACCTATCAGTATCTGGGAATTCCGAAACATTATTCAGAAAAAAAGGGGCCGGAATTGTTTGATGGCTGACCAGCTTTGTCTGTAGCGAATTGATGTTTTGAATAAATTAATATTAAAGGCTTAATACCTGTGGAACTGTACCGGAGATACAACGTTTCACCATTGTAAAAAGTGGCAGGTATCTGTTGCATAACAGAACAATTGTTATTGATAGAAAATTGTTACGTTTTTTCGTAAATTTTCGAGCTTTAGATCATTTATATATTTCGTACTTGCACTCATGAAAAAACTTTTTACTTCAGAATCAGTATCTGAGGGACACCCCGACAAGGTTGCCGACCAAATATCAGATGCCATACTTGATGAAATGCTGTTACAGGACCCCGAATCGCGTGTTGCTGTAGAGACCCTTGTTACAACCGGGCTTGCCGTTGTTGCCGGTGAGGTTCGAACGAAGGCATATGTTGATATTCAGGAAACCGTACGGGATGTAATACGTGAAATTGGTTATACTAAAGCAAGTTATCGTTTTGATGCCGATTCATGCGGAGTGATCTCTGCGATTCATCAGCAAAGCCCTGACATTGCCATGGGTGTTGATGTGGGAGAAAACAAAAAGCAGGGTGCAGGCGATCAGGGAATGATGTTTGGCTATGCTACTAAAGAAACTGATGCATATATGCCAATGTCTCTTCAGTTTTCCCATGAATTACTGCGAACACTGGCTGGCATCCGTAAAGAATCCACTTTAATGCCTTATCTCGGACCCGACAGTAAAAGCCAGGTTACGATTGAATATGGATCTAATGGAAAACCCAAACGTGTTGATACAATCGTAATCTCCACTCAGCATGATGAAGGTATTGACCAGATTCTAATTAAAAATGACATCAAGAAACACCTGATTCCCTCTGTTATTCCCGAAGAACTCATCGATGCCGAAACCATTTTACATGTAAATCCTACCGGTAAATTCGTTATTGGCGGCCCACATGGGGATACAGGCCTTACCGGTAGAAAAATTATTGTTGATACTTATGGCGGAAGAGGCGCACATGGCGGTGGCGCATTTTCAGGCAAAGATGCATCAAAGGTCGACAGAAGCGCAGCTTACGCTACAAGGCATATAGCAAAAAATGTAGTAGCTGCCCAACTTGCAGACGAATGCCTGGTACAGGTTGCATATGCAATTGGAGTTGCCGACCCTGTTTCCATTCATGTAAACACATATGGTACCGGAAAAGTACCTGATGAGAATCTGGCTAAGGCCATTTCAACTGTTTTTGATCTCACTCCGGCCGGCATTATTTCACGCCTGCAATTAAAAAAACCGGGCTTCAAAAAAACAGCCGCTTATGGACACTTTGGCAGAGAAGAATTTGCATGGGAAAAGACCGATTACATCAACGAAATTGTCAATAAAGTAAAATAGAAAAGCTACATAAACGCCAAACAATAATTAATTTTAACCTTACGCTTATTTTTTTAAAAAAATTTTTGCTTCAATTCAATAAAGAATGTATTATTCCACTTGGAGTTTATAACCACCCGATAAATGAATAAGACTATCTTCATATTACTTACTATACTGGTAATCGCAACGCTTATACTTATTATACCAGAGTTTGCATACTCACAGGCACCACCACCACCACCATCAAAACCAGAGCAACTTCCAATTGACGGTGGCCTTGGACTGCTTGCAGCAGCAGGTGGGGCATATGCTATCAAGAAACTGAGAGACCGGAATAGGTAAAAAATAATTTTTTAATTGTAAAAGCCCGTTTTCTTAAAAAAAACGGGCTTTTTTGTTTCCAGTTTATTCGGCATCCATATACGGATATCTCCAGTCTGATGGTGGCACCATTACCTCTTTAATCGATCTTGCCGACAGCCACCTGAGCATGTTTATCATGCTTCCCGCCTTATCATTTGTACCGGATTTTCTTGCACCTCCAAAAGGCTGTTGATTGACAACAGCACCCGTCGGTTTTTCATTGATATAAAAGTTGCCCGCTGCCTGGCGGAATTTGTCAGACATTTTTTTGATCACATAACGGTCTTTTGCAAATACAGCGCCAGTTAACGCAAATGGTGATGTCTCATCACACAGGTCAAGAGCAGCCTCAAAATCTTCATCCTTGTAAATATAAATGGTTAAAATCGGCCCGAAAATTTCTTCTTCCATTGTTTTAAATTTCGGGTTTGAAGTTAAAATCACGGTAGGCTCAATAAAGAATCCTTCCGAATCATCATACCCGCCTCCTGCGATGATCTCTGCATCATCAGCCTCTTTTACATAATCGATATAAGAAGTGATATCTCTGTATGCACCTCTGCTGATTACAGCACCCATAAAATTGGAAAAATCCTCTATGTCACCAACTCCGATCTTGCCTACTTCACCCAGAAATTTATCACTGAACTACGGCCAGATCGATTCAGGAACATACATTCTTGAAGCCGCTGAGCATTTCTGCCCCTGATATTCAAATGCAGCCCTGAGTGCAGCCGTTACCAGAGCATCAATATCAGCACTGTTATGGGCAAAAATAAAATCTTTACCACCTGTTTCTCCAACAATTCTTGGATATGTCTTATAAATATCAATATTCTCTCCAATGGTTTTCCAGAGTCGATTGAATGTGGGAACCGATCCTGTATAATGTATACCTGAAAAATGAGGGCTGGCCAAAACAGGGTCGCCAACAGCAGCGCCTCTTCCCGGTACAAAGTTGATCACTCCATCCGGTAGGCCTGCCTCTTTCAGCAGTTTCATAAAGAAATAGTTGGAATAGACGGAATCGGTTGAAGGTTTCCAGAGAACTACATTTCCGCACATTGCAGGCGAGGTAGGCAAATTGCCTGCAATCGCGGTAAAATTGAACGGACTTACAGCAAATACAAACCCTTCAAGCGGACGATACTCAACGCGGTTCCAGACGCCTTCCGGAGAGTAGGGCTGATCACTCATGATCCTGGCCAGATACCAGGCATTAAACCGCAAAAAATCAGCCAGTTCACCCGCAGCCTCTATTTCAGCCTGGTGGGGTGTCTTCGACTGGCCAAGCATTGTGGAGGCATTCATGATATAACGCCAGGGACCCGCAACCAGATCTGCTGCTCTCAGAAAAATTGCAGCACGCTCCTCCCAGGGCATCACTGCCCATTTTTTTTGAGCTTCAAGGGCGGCTTCTATCGCCATGTTGATTTCATTCTCACCGCATTGGTGTAATGTAGCAAGCTTGTGACCATGATTATGAGGAATAACTACATCCGACCTGTTTTCAGTATAAATTTCCTGCCCGTTAATAACGGGTGTAATTTCGATAACTTCAGATTTTAACTCCGTTATCTTTTCTTTTAAAAGTTTGCGTTCGGGTGTCCCCGGGGCATAAGTCAGATAGGGTTCATTTTTTGGTTCTTTTATTTTGAAATATGCATTCGACATAAAATCTCCTGTTGAGGTTAATTGATATTTTTTTATGTCTGAAAGATAACGGATTTAAGTTGAAATTGAATCTTATTCAGAACATCTCAAATGTTAACTATGAGTTGTTTGAATGAATAATCCAATCTGCTTATTATTTGCATCACATTTTACTTTTAAATGATAAAATTGATGCATTACCTGTTCTTGCTATTCATCCTTCTTTTTCAGACACAAATCAATGCTGATGAACAGTTAAACCAACTTTTTGAGGAACACTGGGAGTATTCCCTCCGATCAAACCCATTGTTTGCCACTTCACAAGGCGATCACAGATTTAACGACCATCTTCCTGCTTCTGATCTGACAGCAATTGGGGAGCACTATGAACAAACAAAACACTTTCTTGAACAGCTTGATGATATCACCAGGAATTTACTTTCGCATGAAGACCGTTTAAATTATGACATTTTCAAAATCATACTCACAAACACAATCATTGCCTATGAACATAACGATCACCTGCTCCCTCTTAACGGATGGTGGGACTATCATGCTGTTTTTGCAGATCTGGGCAACCGTGTGCCGCTGAACAATACAGTAGATTATGAGAATTACATCTCCAGGCTTATGGCCTTCCCTGAATATAATTCGGGTTACATCGAACGAATGCAAAGAGGGATAGAAATTGGATTTGTTCGCCCCAGAATTGTATTTGATGATTACCTTGCAACTATCGAAGCCCATATTACCGATAATGTTACTGAAAACCGGCTCTTTGGGCCGTTCAATGAGTTCCCATCCTCTGTTGATGAGGATACACGCATTCATCTCATGAATCGGGCTAAACAAGTACTCGGCGATATTGTAATTCCGGAATTTGAACGTCTTCGAAATTTCTTGAGAGATGAGTATATCCCGGCGGCTGCAGAAAACATTGGAATAACGGATGTACCCGGCGGCAGAAAATATTACCAATTCCTGGTTGAATATTACACCACTCTGGAGATCACCCCGGAAGAAGTGCATGCAATTGGTTTAGAGGAAGTGGAAAGAATCCGTTCTGAAATGATGGAAATCGTGGAGAGTTCCGGTTTTGGTGATGACTTCGACTCCTTCGTCGAATTCTTGCGAACCGATCCTCAATTCTATGCAGAAACACCGGAAGAGTTGATGCGCGAAACCGCCTGGGTACTTAAAAAAATGGACGGAAAACTTCCCGAGTTGTTTAAAACACTTCCCAGGCTCCCATATGGCATCATGGAAATTCCCGATTACCTTGCACCGCGTACCACAACAGCCTATTACAGCCGGGGAGCTGCCGACGGGACACGTGCAGGGTTTTATGCTGTAAATACATATAACCTGCCCAGCCGGCCGCTTTATGAAGTTGTTGCACTCTCTTTACATGAAGCCGTTCCGGGACATCACCTGCAGATTGCCCTGCAGCAGGAACTCGAAGATTTACCGGCTTTCAGAACCACTACAGGTTTTACAGCCTACGTTGAAGGTTGGGCGCTTTATTCAGAAAGGCTCGGACTGGAAGTGGGAATGTACGAAGATCCTTACAGTAATTTTGGACGCTTAAGCTATGAAATGTGGCGCGCACTGCGTCTCGTGGTGGATACCGGCATGCATGCCAAGGGTTGGAGCCGTGATCAGGCCATCGATTTTATGGCAGCTAATTCGGCCTTGTCACTGCATAATATCCGTTCGGAGGTGAACCGGTATATTTTCTGGCCCGGACAGGCTTTAGCTTATAAGATGGGAGAGATTAAAATCCGGGAACTTCGTGCATTGGCCGAAGAAAAGCTGCAGCAACATTTTGACCTTCGCGAATTCCATGATGTGATTCTCTTAAGCGGCAGTGTTCCCCTAAGTGTACTTGAAGAGAATGTTAAAAGGTATATAGAAAAGGAAGGAAAACAGAAGAACAGAAAAACAGAGTAACAGACGAAGGATTTTTTATAAGCTCCATCCCGGAACAACGCCCTCCCACTTACTCTG
>PWLN01000086.1 GCA_003559375.1 Balneolaceae bacterium
ACATGTTATCATGACTGCCCCCATTACCTACAACCGCTGGAGTGCTGTTGGCATATTTTTTGTGTCAATAGCTCTCATTGCCCTTCAGTTAATGCTGATGCGGGCGCTGTCAGTAAGCCATTACTATCACTTTTCTTATCTCGTTATCAGTACCGCGCTGCTTGGTTTTGGCGCCAGCGGTACATTTCTCGCACTTTTTTTTGATATTATGAAGCGGAATTTTTTTTACGTGAACCTTCTGCTTCATCTTCTTTTCCTGATTTCTGTGCCGGTTACTTACTCCGCGGCACAGATGCTGCCGATCGATACACAATATGTTCTCTACAGCGGTGAACAGATTACCCTGCTGGTGGTATACAACCTGTTAATTTTTGTTCCGTTTTTCTTTGCGGGGACCATAATCGGATTCATGCTTGCTTACTTTAAAGAAAATGTTCCCGAACTGTATGGTGCAAATCTGATTGGAAGCGGATTGGGCGGTATTGTTGCACTCAGCATGATGTATTTTATCCCTGTTTTTAAACTTCCTTTTTATAGTACACCCCTGATATTGCTGGCAATGCTTTTTTTCTATTTGTCGGGAATGTATCAGCGTAAGGTTCATACAAAACCAGGTATCATTATAGTTGTTCTTGGCATTGCTGCTACGATCATATCTTTAACAGCACAGCCGCCCGATTCCGTTGACCCTTATAAGAGCCTTTCTCATTTTCAGCAGCTCGAAGTACAGGGTGATGCAGAGCATATCGTAAGAACATATGGCCCACGAGGACAAATTGATGTTTACTCATCACCTGCTTTTCATTTTACGCTGTTTGCGAGTCCGCTGGCGGCATCATTGCCACCCCGGCAACTTGCACTTTTGGTTGATGGGGAAATTGCCGGGTCTGTTTTCAGTATCGACGACTCTGCAGAAGCAGCCATTATGGATGATACTCCCCAGGCATTGCCTTATCGCTTAATGGAAAATCCCAGGGTTTTATTACTGGGAGAAACAGGTGGTGTAAATGTATGGCTTGCAAAGAGGATGGGAGCGTCTGACATTACCGTAGTTCAAACGAATCCACTGCTGTTTGATCTGTTCAGAAATGATCTTTATGAAGAAGGAGGTTATGTATTTGATGACAGGAGGGTGAATACGGTAGCCGGGCATCCAAGGCATTATCTTGAGAGAACCGATCAGAAATATGATCTCATACATATTGTTGCCGGTGAAACGATGACTGCAGGAACAGGCGGCCTGCAGGGGCTGAATGAAGATTACCTGCTCACAACAGAGGCTATTGCCAGGGCCAGAGAACTTCTCACCGATAATGGAATGATCAGTATTACCCGGGGTATACAATCACCTCCCCGTGACAATATCAAAATTGCAGCAATGTTCACCGATGCTGTAGCCCGGTTCAGCACTGATGATCCATCCGATCATCTGCTCGTGAGCCGCAATTATCTTGCAGCAAATACATTACTGACCCGAACACCTGTTTCAGATTCTTTGATTCGTTCTTTCCGGGAAGAAGCGGTATCGCTGCTGCTCGATATCGAATATTATCCGGGTATACGAACACAAGATATACGCCAGTTAAATCTGATTGAAGGCCCTGATGGTGCAAACTATTCCTATATCCATCATGCCATTCTTCAAATATTATCCGGTAATGCAGAACAATTTTTTGAAGACTGGGCATATGATGTAAGGCCTCCGACCGACAACATGCCCTATTTTCAGGACTTTTTTAAATGGAGTTCATTGGAACTGTTTTTTGAAACATACGGCAGCGACTGGTTCCAGCGGCTTGAACTGGGCTATGTAATCCTGCTCATAACACTTGTACAACTTGCTGTTGTGGCAATGCTTCTCATTATCGCACCGCTGCTGATACGGCTGCCAACCTATATGAAAGCCCGGCATAAAATGCCCACGCTGATCTATTTCTTTTCAATTGGTATGGGATTCATGTTAGTAGAGATCATGTTTATTCAGATTTTTACCCGGTTTCTTGGTGATCCAATTGTTAGTGTTTCAGCGATTTTTACATCTATACTTGTTTTTTCCGGAATAGGCAGCATGATTCAGAAAAAAATTGGCCTGCTGCCTGTCCACCGGATGAGGATAGGTGTTGCAGCAATTCTTATATCAGCGATTCTTTTACAGATTACATCAGGCTATGTTACCGGCCTGTTTATCGGTTCGGGAACCGTTGTGCGATATATTGTAACGGTACTGATGCTGATGCCGCTATCTTTTTTTATGGGCTGGATGTTTCCGAGCGGAATGGAGCAGCTTGAAGAACAGAGTGAAACACTGATACCCTGGGCCTGGGGAGTGAACGGTTTTGCATCCGTAATTGCCGCGCCAACCGCAATTCTTTTGTCCATGTCGATAGGCTTCAATTATGTACTGCTGATTGGGCTCGGCTGCTATATTCTCGCAATGTTAACAAGCTGGATGTGGGGAGCCCGTTCTGTCCCATCCGGATGGTGAGGGTGATAGACTATAGATAATGGACACAATTTATTGAACCCAAATTACGCATAAGGCCAAAAAGACTTCCGAAGTCTTTCAAATTTTAAAATCTTCAATATGTTAAGCGATGAGGGTTCTTTTCGATGCCCGTAAGACTTCGGAAGTCTAATGCGTAATCCGGGTTGAACACTGCGTCGCTGTTAGGTTTAGTTTGACATATAGTACAAGCCCAACAATTTCATTTCGTAAGCTTAGGTGTAAATCGAAGCGATTGCCGAAGAATTTTTACACATAAAATCTATAGTTTTGTGTTTATAATTTTTATATCAACCTATTTAATGCGCCTTCACAGTAGTCCAATGTCTATTGTCCATTGTCTATTGTCCATTGTCCTTTGTCTATTATCTATCATTCTGATATCCGGGTTGTTGCATGGCCAGTCTCAGCAGGCAGGTCAATGGGATGAGCGGGTTCTGTATGATGCTGCTGAAGGAACTGATCCCGATGAGCAGGGGTGGATATATCTCTCCAATTTTATTGATGGGTCACAGGTTGTACGGTATACAGAAAATGGTGTACACCGGCTAAATACAATGGAGGATGTGAGTGAAATGGCAGGCTATTTTGGTACCAATCATCCGCAAATCGGGGTGCTGGACAGGCAAAAAGGTTTCAGCATTACGGTGAATATGCGACTTCTGGACGATATCAATACATCTCAAAATCGTGGTGGTTTTAGTGTAATTCTATTATCGGAAGATCTCATGGGTACAGAAGTGGTCTTCACACAGGATACGATATGGGTATACACAGAAGATTTTTTTATAGCGGAACAAATTCCATTTGATGTAGTGGCCGGTTTCACGGAATACACCATTTCAGTGGAAAATAGCCAATATGAAGTAACAGCAAATGATGAAGTGATATTATCGGGCCTGTTAAGGAATTACAGCGGATTCGGTACCCCGTATAATGTGCCAAATTTCATCTTTTTTGGTGACAATACCTCGAGGTCCGGGTCAGATATCCTGATTTCCAAAATCATCCTAAGAAAAAACCTGGAGACAATGCCACCGGAAATTCCGGAACGAACCTCACTCCATCAGAATTATCCCAATCCATTTCAGAAAAACACGGCCATTGTGTTTGAACTGGATTCCGCAAAACACGTGAAAATTGAGGTCTATGCCATTTCAGGCCATAAAATTGCCACCCTTACACAAGGAAATTACCCACCCGGCATTCACATTATTCATTTTAACGGCCACGGACTTGCCTCCGGACTCTACCTCTATCGCTTAACCACCGGCACACAAACCTACACAAAAAAGATGCTCCTCACAAAATAGCTAAAAAACCAGACCGCAGATTAATTGTCATTTTCACTGAAAACCCACATCAGCATTTCAGATCCATCTTCGAAAAAAACATCCATTCCTACCAGGCCGAAGCGGTGGTTGAAGTAATATTTTATCTTTGATACACCCGGACTTGCAATTCCGGTTTCTTCAATCTGAATGGTTCTTATCATCATAAAGCCCCAGTAAAAATCATTATCACTGGATTTGTGAACTACTGTTCGTACAAGGTCAGGTTTTCCGCTTCGTTTAAGTCGATACCGGTCCCCTTTTTTTGCATCATACTCAACCAGTGTAAAAGGTGTGCCATCCGAAGTGAACGTCTGCACACCCTTGGATGTAATCCTGAATTTCAATCTTCCTGTAACCTCATTACCACTAACATTAAATGCATTTAAGTAATTTGCGACCTGGAGTATAGCCGGGTTCGTAACACTGGCACTAAATTCAATTACGGAAGTAGCGCCGTCCTGTTCAACTACCTGGAAACTGTGATTGGATGCACCGGTTATGGCAGGCACATTGAATGTGTTGCCTACCTCACCGATAGGTGTCGGGTTGCCGCCGATGGGCTTGGTGGCTGATGATGAGTCTGAGCCCCCACCCAGTATGTCACATGACATTAACAAGAGCACAGCAATGGCTGTGATAAGGCTGAGTTTTAATATTTCAGATTTCATGGTATTACCTGATTATTCGTTGGTGGTAAATTTTTTCTTGCATTGAAGCGGGCGAACAGTATCTGAAGCATGATAATGTTGACAAGCAGAAATACGGCAAATATAAATGAAGAAACTGCAATAATTGGCCATCCGTAAACGGTTAGGTAGGCTGCACCCCACAATATCGTTGTGATATAAGCCGAGTAAAACAATGCCTTTATCCTTGTGTGGTTTGTAAGATGATTTTCCGTTTTTTTCTTTGAAAAGCCGATAAAGAGAAGCCCGAAAAGAAGAAATAAAAAAGCAATTTCATCAAGTGAATTTGTCTGGGCAATAACAAACCAGCGAGTCTCAGCATAGGAGGTTACAACTGCAAATACCGGTATTTCAAAGAAAGCCGGACGGCCTCCCCTGAAATAGAGGTAGGCTGCTCCGAAACCAAGAATGATCATCACATAACCAGCATGCCTGAACCGGTAAGGCAGGAGGGGCAAACGGAATTCACTATCCGACTCAGTCTTCATCAATACCTCTTCAATCTTGAGGTATATTAACAAGTTTCTCTGTTACTGTCATGTTAATTTTAGACATTTTTGTCATAAATTTTTGTTAGTAAAATAAAAATTGGCCAAATTATTATATAAATGTTCCCTGCCGGGATGCGTGTAAACCCGCTGCATTTTTTACGAAAGGCAGGCTGAAAATCCTACAGTATCATGAGACTTGAATAAAATGATTTCCTTCAATAAGCTGAAAGCTATTGATATTTCAGCCATCCTGAATATTGCACTCTTTCTGGTAATCACGTTTGTTGTGTATTACGATCGTTTTGTGGAATACAGAGGCCCCGCCAACATTCATGAATTTTATATCTATGCATTGTTGATTATCTCTGTGATCTGTTTGTGCTGGTGGTACTTCCGGCGGTTTTATGCACCTGTCTATATTCTTGTACTCATCCAAATTGCGATTTTTCTGCACTTTGGAGGGGCTTTTATTCCTGTTGACGGGAACCGGCTTTATGATGCTGTTATTTTCGGGATTGGTTACGACAAGTATGTCCACTTTATCAACTCGTTTATCGTTGCATCCACATTCAATGAAATATTTCATGCACTGCATGTGCGCATTCCTGTTTTCAGAAATATTGTAATTGTATTGATGACACTCGGTATTGGCGCAATTGTGGAAATTATTGAATACCTGGTAATGCTCACCATTGCCGACGTAGGTGTAGGGGGGTATCACAATAACATGCGCGATCTTATTGCAAATTTGCTGGGCTCACTTGTTTTTCTGATGTTTATGAAGACAAAATTTTTTCAAACAAACAGGCATAAAAAAATAATCGGCTAAGTCATGAAAAGGCCTGTTCACCCACTCTGGGGTTTTGCGGAGGTTTTTATAGTATTTGGGTCTTTCAAGCTTTTTATCTGGTATATCGGCCCGGGTGTTACGGACTCTGCCGCCTTCGTTGCAGTTGCCTGGCTCTTCTGGATTTCGGTGTTTTTTTATGTGGTATGGTTTTCACCTGTTGTACTGCACCGACTATCCCTGAAAGATGTTGGATGGATTTCTCTATCCGATAAATCGCATGTTGCGTCAATCAAGAATTCGTGGAAACCGTACACCATTACTACTGTGATCGGAATGGCTACACTCATCATGGTTACACTTCAATCAAATCCTGAAGTGTTCAGCATGATCAACATGAAGGCTCTGGCTGTTAAAGGGTTTAGTTACCTGTTTTCAGGCATTATCCAGGCCGCCATCTTCTTTGGATTTATTCTGATGCGTTTTAAGGCAGCTATTGGCTTTCTGGTTCAGGAAAAGAGGCAGACAGCCGTAATGCTGCCAACCGTATTACTCACCTCTATCGTTTTTTCGGCATTTCACTATCCGAACCCGGAATTAATGGTATTTACCTTCTCGGCTGGCCTGTGCTGGTCGCTGCTTTTTTTTCTCT
>PWLN01000059.1 GCA_003559375.1 Balneolaceae bacterium
CAGGAAGATTTAATTTTGATCAGGTCGCACTGATTATTCAGGAGGTTTTATATTGATTTGAATGGGTGAGGTGTACGGGATTATTTTCCGTGATACTGGATACTGGCCCCATTGGGACCCCTGCGGGACAGGAGCTCCGACAACTGCATCGGGTCACTCTGCCAGATCCTTAATCCCGCATCCAGTATTGAGTCATTATTTATATTACTTTTAGGTTTATAGATATTATTAACAATAACCTGATCTTGGAACATTTTGAACGATATTCATCTATAACCCGTTGTGAGGTAATAAGTAAGCTTTAAAATAAGAAGCTAACTTGCTAAAAAATAACGTTTAACTAAAAAATTGAGGTAGATATATGGCTATCAAACTTCTATCAAAAGTTGTAAACGGAATAAAGGGTGGAGTAACTTCTACCATAAAGGGAACCGCAGACGTTGGATCAACAATTGTTAATTCGGTAAAAGATCTGACGGTAACCACCTTAAAAGGCACGAGCGAACTATTGGTGAAAGGGATTCAGCTCCCGGCATCGATCGTTAAAGGTGCTATAGACGGATTGTCAAATATTGGCGTATCGCTGATTAAAGCAGTGAAAGGAATTGTCAGTGGAACCGTTCAGGGATTAATGTCGCAGGGTGTTGAGCAAAAAGATGCTGTAGCAGGCTCTGTTCAGCAGGCAATATACAGTGCCAAGGAACTCGGTGAAAATGTTGGCATGGTTGCTGTAGAATCTATTAAAGGTGCCGTTAGCGGTGTAAAACAGGTAGGTGGTGATACTGTAAGTGCTACGAAAACTGCCGTTATTGCAGCACTTGAAGCAGCCCGTGATGTTGGCGGCGGAACCACAGATGTTGTAAAAGCAGCGCTTTCGGATGGTGTTGAAGGTGCAAAGAAAATTCTTGATGAATTAAAAAAGGATGAGAAGGCGTAATTAAACGGGATTTTCTTGGGGTACTCACTAATCCGGTTCATACCCCGGTTGTTTGAAATATCATTCGTTTACCTTCATACGATAAAATATCTGGAGTACAAGTCAATCACATTTACATACATGGTAATATGAGGGTGGGGCTTTTTTAAAATACCGGGATCTGTTTAAGACGATATCGGTACATGGTGAAAACAAATCATCGGTACCGGTACCGCCTATCCCAGGCTTAGAGCCTGAACAGGTTTCGGGGCGTCCTTCTTGCTTGGGGTGCGGTATTTACTTTTGCGAAAACCATCTATCTGCAAACAATTTACTTTATGAAATGACCATCACTGCAATCTGGAATCTGGCACTAGGTGCACTTTTCACCCCGACACGGCTGCCGGGGCTTTCGCTCAGCTCCAGCTTTTCACTTAAGAAAAATAAATAATCTACAAACCCGCTGTCAAAAAACTCTTAACTGCTCTTCACGAATCCAGCCATACATCCCGTTTTCCAGGCGGATGTACTTCCATTCCGGGTAATCTCTGCTTTCCCTGAAATCGACCTGCATCATATATCCTTCATAGGCAGTAGTAATGACTGCGGATTCCTCCCTCGGATATTGAAATACCGGCCCCTGCCGGTCAATCATCACTCCTGTACCGAATCGGTTGTCCTGATAGTTCACAATAACAGCAAAAAGGAATACTACCGCAGCAATACCAAGTGTTATATATCCGCTGTTTCTGAAAAATTTTCTCAGATCATACCTGAACCATGAAGCAATCACAAATGCTGCACCCGCATATAGAAAAAAGAGAGAGATAAAGACCAGGCCTCTTACACCCGGAGTATCAGACAAAGCCCGGAAAAACCGGTCCCATGGCAGCGGGGGAAGCACAGCCGAGCGCCTAGAAAACCGGTTGTTTACAAATTCGAGGGCTTCTGTGGCCAGTATTTTGGTTTCAGGATATTTTTCTGCTTTAAGCAGATAGTATTTAGCCATACCAAGTGAATCGATCCTTGTATATGCATATCCCATGTTAAGCCATAGCGCCCCGGAATGGTATCCTTCATCGGCAATAGACTGATAGATCTGAATGGCTTCTCTGTAATTGCTCTCTTCAAGAAGGTTGTTCGCTTCATCAAACTGAGATTGCTGTGCATAAGTATTCACACAACACCCTGCTAACACCATCAGAAACACAAACCGTAAACTTCTTATCAAAGCTGCTCCCTCAACTCTTCGATCAGTTTTTCCGTTTTGATGATATCGGTCCTGAAATCAGAGCGGTCTCCTGCTGGTGCATAACTGATTGTAGCGCATTTGTCGAGAATATTTTTCAGCAATCTGAATGTATCGTTATGTAAACTTTTTTCTTTAACTTTTTCAAGAATTTCCACATCAGATAAGCCTGCTTCAGGAAGCGCCATCCTGTCTGTGATAAAACCAATCACGGTTTTATGCAGTGTATTATAGATCTCTTTGGCATCACCGCTATCAACAAGTTTTCTTGCATGCTGAAAACGTCCTGCTGCACGATCGTATGCGTGATGGGAACGAGCAAAATCTTTGTCGTTCTGAAGAAGCAACATTAATCGCCTCTGTTTGAATGCTGCAATTACAGCAACACCTGGCAATATCAGTAGAAACCAGAACCAGATTGTGCTAAACACCGGCCTTGATGACGGTTCTGTGTTATTCCAGACAGCAAGCCCGGTAACCGGCTGTAATCGCACCGGCCTCAGATCTGCAACCGAAGCAAGTTGTGTATTTGCAGACGGCACTGCCTCAAAAGTAAGGGCGGGAAGATTTATGGTTCGGTAGCGACGGGCAGCAGGGTCAAAAACGGCAACTCGCTCTGCTGGTATTTCATAAGTTCCGGGAGATCTGGGTGCAATCAACTCTGTGAAAGTTTTATTTCCCTGAATGGTGAGGCCTCTTCTTTCAATATTACTGCTTTCCTGAGGTGTATAATGTTCAATCCCGTCAGGGAGTGTATAGGCAGGTTTTCTGATAAGTGGAATATTGCCTGTACCCTCGATTCTGGTGATCAGCTCGAGTGTTTCGCCGGCTTCAACCCTGTTTGCTGACAGCCTTCTTTCCATTCTCAGGTCGCCAACTGCATTCATGGTTAGTGCATTCTCTGCGGTTGGCAGTGGCCTCACATTCAGTACAATTGGCTCCGATTCCAGGGTAACCCTTCTCTGATTGGCACCCGATCCAAAAAAGCTTCCAAATGGATCATTCCGGGAAGGTTGTGTACGCATACCCACATTCATGGGAAAGCCGGAAATGGTGAGCTCACCACTTCTGGTTGGAAAGAGGGCATATCTCATGAGTGTTGCAGAACGGTAACGTATACCATCAAGTACGACCGATTCCGCCTGGGGCTGACGAATATTTTGCAGCTCCTCCCGCCAAAATCCATCAGTTCTCCAGCCAGCTGTTGGCTGAAAAGATGATACTTCAATACCTTGTTTAAAGTAAAGAACCAAACTTGCCACGATTTGTTGTCCGGGTACAGGATTGCTGACATCAAGTTCAACCTCAAGAAAAATATCCGGAAGCTGCTGCCTGCCTTCCTGCGACAACTGCCCGCGTTCTATGATTTCAACATTGAGCGAATTGGATGCGTATTGTTCACCCCCAATTTCAACGGTTACTGGTGGTATGGTAAAATTTCCGCTCTCTCTTGCAATCAGAGTGTAAGCATATGTTGTTGATGTGGTTGTGCGCCCGTTAATGATCGAAATACTTGTACTTCTTGATGGAGTTGAGGATAATACCCGTACACCGTTTATTTCGGGAATCACGGGAAGAGATACATCCCGCATGCTGGAACCACTGATCTCAATACTCAATGAAAATTGTTCACCGATAAAGACTCGGTTTTCAGAAACTGAAGCAGTAATCTGAAAATCCTGTTCTTCGACAGATTTTGAATAAATAGTGTCAATACAGATGAGTGCCAGTAACAAAGTAAAAATTGCCGTTCGCCTACCAGTCTCTTTCATTTCTTCTCGGTGGATCTGTTGATTCTTTTTTCCTGTTTTCAAGCAGTTCACGTTCAATCTGCTCCAGAGCATCCAGAATATTTTCTGCTTCTTCCCGTGTCATATCATTCGGGCGCGGCTGGGGTTGCTGCTCCTGGTTTCCATCATCATCCTGAGGCATATCAGGCTGTTGTCCGGGATCGGGTTGGTCTTGATCCTGCTGATCCTGCTGCTGGTCATTTTGTCCGTCTCCATTTCCTTCCTCCTCATCGTCTTGCGGATCCTGCTCTGGTTGCTCCTGCTGCTGCCTTAGTGCGAGTTCATAATTAAACTTGGCATCTTCATCATCCGGATTATTGCGTAGCGCCTCCCGGAAATAATTCACAGCTTCATCATAATCACCCTGGTCAATCATCATCCGGCCGGTATTGTAATCTGCAAAGGATTGTTCTACCCTTGATTCGCTTAGCTGCCTGAAACGCTCGTAAGACTCTTTCGCTTCATCAGTAAGGCCCAGATGGTAGTATGCATTGCCAAGATTAAAGTGAAGCCTGGGATTATCAGGATCCTGATCCAGTGCCTGGCGATACAATTGCACCGCCTCAGCATAGTCTCCGCGTTCGAAAGCCTCGTTGGCCTTACGGGCATCACTTAACGATGCAGCCGTAAAGATCAGCAGAAAAAATAAGATCATGCTCAACTTTATTATAATTCTGAATATCATAGCGAATTAATAACGAACGTTCCGTTAAATGAGTATCCTGCCAAGTTACACAACTTAAGTATAATTAAATGAATAATTTACCCTTCACTTGCCATAGCGAGGACCTCATCATCCAGTTTCATGTTTGTAAAAATATTTGAAACATCATCATTATCATCAAACAATTCCATTAGCTTCAGGTTTTTTCGGGCTGTTTCGGCATCAACTGATACTTCCGTCATGGGTATTCGCATCAGTTCGGCAGATTCCACTTCAATACCCTGATCCTCAAGATTCTTTTTTACCGCCATTAAATTTTCGCGTGCTGTAATGATTTCAATAAAATCCTCTTCAATTTCCACATCTTCGGCACCGGCATCAATTGCGAGAAGCATCAATTCTTCCTCGTCCAGGCCTGAGTCGTTGATTTTGATGGAGCCTTTTTGCTCAAACAGGTATGCAACAGAGCCATCTGTGCCAAGATTACCACCATGTTTACTGAATAAATGGCGGATCTCTCCAACAGTTCGGTTCAAATTATTGCTGGTTGCTTCAAGAAAGTATGCAATACCGCCGGGGCCGTAACCTTCGTAGGTTACCTCTTCATAATTACCACTGCCGTCGTCCAGCTCCCCTGTGCCTTTTTTGATAGCCCTTTCAATATTATCCTTAGGCAGGTTTACCGCTTTCGCGTTTTGAATTGCCAGCGATAGCCTGGGATTTGAAGATGGATCACCACCTCCTGTACGTGCTGCAACGGTAATTTCACGTATATTTTTTGTGAATGCTTTAGAACGCTTAGCGTCTTCACGGGCTTTTCGGTGTTTGATATTTGCCCATTTGGAATGTCCTGCCATATCGGTATAAACGGATTTCGTTTTTAGTATGAAAACGTGGATAATATACGATGAAATGGAATATTTCACCTAACCGGCATACAAACGGAAACTATTGGATAAAGATTATGTAGAATGTGTAAGGCATCTTGCGGTTAATCCTTCCGGGCTATAAGTTGATCAATAGATTAAACATGAAATTGGAGTGATTTATATGAAACGAAATCTAATTCTAAAAAGCCTCATATTAATCATCCTGCCCACTGTTCTAATACTTGTTGCAGCCGGCTGTGCTGTATTGGAGCTTGCAAGGCAGGATGGTTCATCAGCAGGAACAGACGTTGGCACAGCCGAAGCCCCCGAAGTAGTGGCTGGCAGTGCCATTGAAGTATCAGCCGATTTTTCGAATATGATAAACCGTGTGCAGCGAACGAGGCGGTCAGATATTGTGAATATGAATGCGACTCAGTTATTTTCCCTTGGTGAACCGGTTCTCAAAGCTGCTCAAAATTCTGTGGTTTTAAATGAAAGCACACTTAATGCATTGAGGCAGCCGGCCAATTCTCTTGCGAGATCACCAAGAACTATTTCACCGGAAAATCATAGACGAATCAGCAGGGATATTGAGCGTGCCGTTGCTTCCCGCACCGGTCGTGAGAGTACAAAACGTGAGCTGAATGAAGCTGATGTACGCCAAATACTGCTGAATATCCGCGATGGAAATATCACCCAATCCTGCGGTGACCTATTTCATGCAGAAGATAACCGGGTGTTTTTGGCCCCCGGCGACATATTCAATGTAGCCAATTTGGTATGTCCGGAAGGATCAGTTTTTGTTATCCTCCCGGGTGTTCATACCGGCCAGATAGTTGAAAACTCAAAAAATGGCAACAGCTGGATCGGCACCGGAAATGCTGTGATGGATGGACAAAATGAAACATCCCGGGCATTCAGTGGCGGGCTGACAGGAAACACCATTC
>PWLN01000296.1 GCA_003559375.1 Balneolaceae bacterium
AATTTTTTTAAATCTTCAATATGTTAACCGATGAAGGTTCTTTTCGATGCTCCGTAAGACTTCGGAAGTCTAATGCGTAATCCGGGTTCTTCCCACCTTAATCAAATGATGAAATAAATTCCGAATTCTGTCTATTACTCCGGCCCACCCATCAGCGGTTCGTTGAGAGATCTGATGCTTGAATTTGGCAATCCTTCAGGATTTTTTTCTTTACTCATTTCAAGGGCTGCAATCACTATTCTTAAATGCATCTCTTTAGAATTGTCATAAAATGATTGAGCTGCACCACTCAATTTTGGCTTCCCATGCAATGGTTTGTCGCTCACACATAAGAGTGTGGCAAAAGGCACACGATAACGATAACCATTTGTAGCTACCGTAGCCGATTCCATATCAATAGCTACACTCCGGCTTACATGTATTTCTTCAACAGTTCTTTTCTTGATAAACTCCCAATTTCGGTTGGCAGTTGTGTATACAGTACCCAGACGGTACGTTAATTTATGTGAATCCAGCACTTCTTTGAGAAATACGTTTAATAGATGGTTGGGAGTTATCGGTATGTTTAAAGGTAGAATATCATCCAGAATTTGATCAGCACGCATAAATCCTGTCGCCAAAACAAAATCACCGATCTCCTGGTGGTTCCTCAACCCGCCACAGTGGCCTACCATAATCATTGCATCCGGGCGTAAAACAGAAACATGGTCTGAAATGGTTTTTGCATTAGAAGGCCCAACCCCTATGTTTACAAGTGTAAAGCCTTTATTATCAGGAAGCTTGTGATGATATGCAGGCATTTGTACAGGATGGCCTGGCTTGATGCATTCGGGATATAGGTTATGAAATACTTCTACGTGCATGTCATAATTTGTGAACAGAATGTAACGCTGAAAGTCTTCAGGTTTTGTACCGGTATAATGCTCCAGCCTGTTTAAAGAAATATCAATTCTTTCAGGACTGAAAAGGAAAAGTTTTTTTTGGGTTATATCCCATTCATCTTCATCGGCATTATCAAACAAGACAGGATCATTCATTTCAACCCGTGGCCTTGATGGGAAAATTTTTATTTCAGCTTTTTTTTCCAGCAGTTTCCGCATTTCTCTTTTTAAATACCACCTGTAGGCTCCGGGAAGTGCCATTTCTCCTGTAATGATAGGATTGTGTTCAGACCAGGATCGCCTGACCAGCATTTTCGGATAATCGCCTTCTCTGTATATTGTTTCCATGAGATCACACGCTTTATCAACAAGTGTTTCCAGTTCAATTTCATTTGCAAATGATTGCGGAGTAATTTCAATGCCTTTTTTCATATAAATTTGTTAATCAATGTCAGAACAGTTTCAGTTTTCAAAACCTCTTTGGAAAGTTTTAAAAGATACGAAAGTCTTCAAAACTCCCATTTTTTCTCTTCATCAGGTTGATCTGATTCCAGATAAGTCGGAACAACAGGTACCTTTTTATGTACTTAATGCCCCGGAATGGATCAATATTATTGCATTGACACCTGAGAATGAAGTTATTCTTGTGGAACAATACCGGGCAGGTATCCATCAACCAACACTTGAAATTCCCGGTGGTATGGTAGATCATGGTGAAAATCCTATAGAGGCTGCAAAAAGAGAGTTGCTTGAAGAAACCGGATATATAAGCGAAAACTGGAAAAAAATCGGGGAAGCAAGCTCAAACCCCGCAATCTTGTCCAATTTTACACACATCTATCTTGCAGAAAACTGCCAGAAAATTCAGGATCAACAAACAGATGGCAATGAAGATATTTTGGTACATATTTTTCCTGTAACAGATTTTTTAAGACTGGTAAAAAATGGAACAGTTCATCACTCTATCGTATTATCTGCAGTAGCTCATTATTTGCTTCATCTCTCAGTGCCACTTTAAAACGTTATCCGGCTTAACTTTTACAAATGGAATAGTTCTTGCTCTATTTCGTTGAGATTGTGTATTATGGTTGCCTGTTCATCCTTACTGAATGAAAAGAACGAAAAGAGTTGCCGTTCGGGTTATACTACATCAACGAAAAAAATAAATTCAGGTGAACAATGATAGAATCAGGAAATAAAATTGATACCAGCTTTACCCTTAAAGTTGTTAAAGACGGTGAAGAAAAAGAAGTAAATTTTTCTGAACTTTTGAGCCGTCCCGCGGTAGTTTCTGTATATATGAGAAATAACACAAGCGGATGCGACAGGCAGAATAACAGTCTTGCGGAGCACCAGCAGTGGTTTGATGAAAAAGGTTATAATCTGATCGCTGTCAGTAAAGATACCTGTGGATCGCACAGAAAATATGCTGATAAATTAGGGATTAATTATGTACTGGCTTCTGATCCTGATTATCTTTTTTCAAAGGCCACCAACTCCATCGTAGAGAAAAAAATGTACGGCAAAACATTTGATGCGCCCTCACGGTCTGCATTTGTTATTGATACTGACGGTACTGTTTTGGGTATCATCGAAAAAATCGACACCAAGGCTCATGCCGAAGAGCTAAAAAAATTGATTGAATCACTTTAAGTACAATTATCATGAAATCCTTAGTCATTGTAGAGTCACCAACCAAAACCAAAACGATAAAGAAGTATCTGCCGAAAGGGTTTGTTGTTGACTCTTCAATGGGCCATATCCGTGATTTGCCATCCTCTGCGAAGGAAATTCCTGCCAAGTTTAAAAAAGAGCCGTGGTCAAATCTTGGTATCGATGTGGATAACCGTTATGATCCTCTCTATGTTGTACCTTCAGGTAAAAAGAAAGTTGTAAAACGTTTAAAAGATTTACTGAAGGAGTCCGATGAACTGATCCTCGCAACAGATGAAGACCGGGAGGGTGAAGCTATTTCATGGCATCTTGTTGAACTACTGAAGCCAAAAATTCCGGTTAAGCGAATGGCTTTCCGTGAAATAACCAAGGAGGCGATCCAAAAAGCGCTCGAAAATTTCAGGGAAATTGACATGAACCTGGTTCATGCACAAGAAACCCGCCGCATCATTGACAGGCTGGCTGGATATACCATATCGCCTTTATTATGGAAAAAAATTGCCCCGGGTTTATCAGCCGGCAGGGTTCAATCAGTGGCTGTGCAGTTTCTTGTCTCCAGAGAAAGGGAACGAATGAAATTTAGAAGCGGCACCTATTTTGACCTGAAAGCAAGTTTATCTAAAGAAAATGATTCGTTTCGTTTTGATGCAGATCTGACCCATCTGAACGATAAAAGGCTTGCAAGTGGAAAAGACTTCGATGAAAATACCGGCCAACTAAAAAAGCCTGACAGTGTAGTTTTACTTGATGAAGATAAGGCAAATAAACTTCGTGATGAGCTGAAGGAAGCAGAATGGATAGTCACAAATATTGATACAAAAGTTCAGAAACGCAATCCATCAGCTCCTTTTATTACCTCCACACTGCAGCAGGAGGCTAACCGAAAATTTGGCTTTTCTGCCCGCGATACTATGAGTATTGCGCAAAAACTATATGAAAACGGTTATATAACCTATATGAGAACTGATTCCATGAATCTATCAGGCCAGGCGATTCAGGCAGCACGCGGAGAAGTGGAAAAACAATATGGAAAAGAGTATTTGTCAGCGAGGGTCAGAAATTACGGAAAAGCAAAAGGTGCTCAGGAAGCCCATGAGGCTATTAGGCCTGCCGGATCAAACTTTATTCATCCCGAAACATCCAAACTGAGCGGACGCGAGTTTAAACTATACGACCTCATCTGGAAACGTACAATTGCAACACAGATGGCTGAGGCTGAACTTGAATTTACCAATGTTACGGTTACAGCGGCAAAGGATGACACCAGAGCCGATTTCAGGGCGGGTGGAAAAAAAATTCTTTTCCCCGGTTTTTTCAGGGCATATGTAGAGGGCAGCGATGACCCTGAAGCGGCCATTGAGAATCAGGAGATCTTTTTGCCAGAGATGAAGAATGATGAGTTGATGGAAATGCATAGCCTCGATTCAATATCACACGAAACAAAACCGCCTGCAAGATATACTGAGGCTACGCTGGTTAAAGAGCTGGAAAAAAGAGGTGTGGGAAGGCCAAGTACCTATGCCAGCATTATCAGTACCATACAAGACCGTGGTTATGCTAAAAGTGATGGAAAAACTCTAATTCCAACATATACGGCTTTTGCAGTAACTGATTTGCTTGAAGAGCATTTTCCTCATCTTGTAGACAGCGAATTTACATCTGAACTGGAAAGTAAACTTGACCAGATAGCCGCAGGAAATTTTGACCCTGTAAAATATCTTGATGATTACTATAAGGGTGATAAGGGTATTAAAGCTCAGGTTGAAAAGCAGGAAGATAAAATTGACCCCCAGCAGGCTAAAGTTTTAAAACTTCCAATCGAAGGCTTGAACGGCACCCAGGTACATGTTGGCCGTTTTGGCCCATACGTAAGAACCGAGTCAAATGGAGAAGAAATCAAAGCATCATTGCCGGCAGATCTTGATCCAGGTGAACTATCCCTTGAAAAGATTCTGAAACTGCTTCACGCAGAGAAAGACGGGCCTGTTGCTTTGGGAGAACATCCTGATTCAGAAATGCCAGTTTATGTTCTGAACGGCAGATATGGGCCTTACGTACAGCTTGGAGAAGTAACTGATGACAATAAAAAACCGAAAAGGGTAAGCCTGCTCAAGGGTATGGAACCAGGTGATGTTGACCTGAATACCGCCATTTCACTTCTTGAGCTTCCAAGAACATTAGGCGACCATCCGGAAACCGGAAAACCGGTAAGAGCCGGGATAGGCCGGTATGGCCCGTATGTGGTTCATGACGGCACATTTAAATCCCTGAAAAAAGATGATAATGTGCTTACAGTTGGCCTTCACAGAGCTGTAGAGTTGTTTAAAGAAAAAGCCAAAACCAAATCCAGTTCAGCGATACAGGATCTGGGTAACCACCCTGAAACCGACCAGCCAGTAAAAGTTATGGACGGTCGTTATGGGCCATATATTAAATACGGCCGTAAAAATATTTCTCTGCCAAAAGGTACAGATCCAGAGAAAGTAACCATGAGGGACGCTGTAATGTTAATTGAGAAAAAAGGACTAAAATAAACGATTTTACAAATCTTTTCTTTTTATACAGATTTGACAGATTGCCTCTCCAAGCCATTGGAATGAATATTTTGTATCTTTTGTAAATGTTCATAAGCAATATGGTTATTACAGATATAACTGACTTATGAATAACACAGAAATGAAAATAAACTTGAGAAAAGAAATGGAAGTAAATATTGGTATATCACAGGAGAACAGGCAAAAAATTGCTGACGGCCTGGCAAAGGTACTTGCCGACAGCTATATGGTTTATCTGAAAACACACAACTATCACTGGAATGTGACCGGCGAGCTGTTTCATTCACTTCACGAGCAGTTCGAAGTCCAGTATACTGAACTTGCTGAAGCAATTGACGAAATCGCTGAACGCATTCGCGCATTGGGGCATCGTGCACCTGGTTCGTTCAGGGAGTATCAGCAAATCACAGCTATAGAAGAAGATGCCGATCAGCCCGAAGCACTGGATATGGTGAGAAGACTTGCACTCGATAACGAAACAATCATGAGGACTGCCAGAAACGTGCTTCCCGCATGCGATGAAGCAGGCGATGAAGCAACCCTCGACCTGCTTACCCACAGGCTGAAAGTCCATTCAAAAACTGCCTGGATGCTAAGAAGCCATCTCGAATAATTATTGTAAAATATGACAGCACCCGGGGAATACGCATCTATCTGATGGCGGCAACCAGTTAACCGGTTCGTGCCGGGACAGTCCTGTGGATATAAGCTGGCAGTATGAGTTTTGCGACCACCAGGCAACTGTGCAGTGGTGAAGTGAAGTAAAGCAAGCCCGGGTCTCGGACCCGGGTTACTGTTCCTGTTATAAATTTTTAACCGAATCATTAAAAATGAATAAAAATGATCGGGATGGATTGATATTGCTCAGATTTTTCAACTAAACCTTTAACAAAAAAAGAATAAACGAATAATGGAAGAACAATTTGCAGAATACTCCGAAACATTGGTTCCGGTTGTTGTGGATCACGGCCTCAGTGTATTGGGAGCAATCATCATATTAATTGCCGGTTTTATTGTTGCAAAATGGGCGGCAAAAAAAGTGGCGAAGCGGGCCGGAGAATCAGAATCGATTGATGATACACTGGTACCGGTCATTGCACAGATAACCCGAATTTTCATCATTATTGTTACCATACTCGCTGTCCTGGGTCAGTTTGGAGTAGAAACAACAAGTATCGTGGCAGTAATTGGTGCTTCTGCACTTGCAGTGGGGCTTGCATTACAGGGTACTCTCAGTAATGTTGCTTCCGGAGTGATGCTGCTGGTTTTGCGTCCGTTCAAAGTGGGAGATGC
>PWLN01000236.1 GCA_003559375.1 Balneolaceae bacterium
GGTTACCGGGCGGTCGCCTTCACGAATCAAATACAATGCTACCCGGGCAGTTCCGGGGCCAATCATGTCAATTTCTTGTGCGGCTCTTCTTGACAGGTCTATAACTCTGTTTCCCACATATGGGCCGCGGTCATTGATGCGAACAACAACCGATCTGCCGTTGTCAAGATTTTCAACCCGCAGCATGGTATTAAAAGGGAGTGTGCGATGCGCAGCGGTGAGGTCGTTCATATTGTAGGTTTCGCCGTTTGCAGTTGCCCTTCCATGAAAATCAGGGCCGTACCAGCTGGCAATACCGGTATCCAGAATCCGCATATCATCATCAAGGCTGGTTCTCTTCACTATACCGCAAGAAGATAAAAACACCATTACCATTAATAATAACAGGTATTGAGTTAATCGGTTCAAAATGGGTAAGTATCAGAGTAATATATAATCCGGGTAAACAATCAGTATGCCGTTATAAGATGATTTGTTCAAATATAAAAAAGAAGAATGAGTAAACTCATATTTCTGCAGATAGTTGCCTATCTTTTACGGAATTTTTTTCAAGATATGACTTTTACACTCCTTCTTATTGCTATAAATGTTACTGTTTCTCTGGCAGCATTGTATGGCCCGCCTGTAATTTATGAAAAGGGAATGCTCAGGCCTTACAGAACCGTACGTATGCAAACCTGGTATGAAGTTATCACATCAGGTTTTATTCACGGAAGCATAAGCCATCTGCTGGTAAATATGTTTGTCCTTTTTTTCTTTGGCATAGTTATGGAGCAGGTTCTTGGGATTCCTCATTTTTTAGGTCTTTATTTCAGTGGCCTCGTATTTTCGTCACTTCCGTCACTCATCAAGCACAAGGATAACCCGGATTTTGCAACCATTGGAGCATCCGGGGCAGTTGAGAGTGTACTATTTAGTTATATTTTTGTATTTCCCACCGAGAAGTTGATCCTCATATTACTGCCGATTCCCATTCCAGCCTGGTTTTTTGGCATTCTTTTTTTGGCTTACAGTATATTTGAAGGAAAAAGAGGAGTTGGGAAAGTAAATCATGCAGCCCATATAGCAGGTGCTGTATGGGGTGTACTATATCTGCTCTTTTTTGTACCGAATTCGCTGGATCATATTTTGACAATTTTTGGGTGGCTTTGAGTGGGAAGTGGGGAGTGTGGTATGAAAGTGAAAAGTGTCGTATCGTCATCCCGACCATTGGTATGCCTTGAGTTTAATTTGGATGATACTCCTTTGCATACCCACAATTTCATTGCTTAGCTAAGCCGGGATCTCCTCACGTTGATCTGGCGGGTTACATTCGGGTAGTGAAAGACGTCATCCCGGCCATTGATATTACGTCAGGTTAATATGGATGATATTCCGTTGCATAAGTTTAATTTCATTGCTTAGCTAAGCCGGGATCTCCACATGTTGTTCTGGCGAGTGATACCCGCAAAGCGAAAAGCATCGAATCGACAAAGAATGTATGTATCGGTGTCTGCCGGGCATACGTTGTTTGCATAACATCCGCAAACCCGGCACACTACCTGAAAATTATCCTTTTGCAGCCCGAAATTCCTGCATAAAACTAACAAGAGCTTTAACACTGTTGATTTCACAGGCATTATAGATACTTGCACGGATCCCGCCTACACTACGATGGCCTTTTAATGCTACAAGTCCGTTTGATGCCGCTTCGGTAAGAAATGTTTTTTCAAGTTCTTCATCCGGCAGCCGGAATGTAACATTCATTTTTGATCTGGACGATTTCTCAACAGTTCCACGATAGAAATCATCCTTATCGATTTCACTATAAAGCAGATAGGCTTTTTCCGTATTGAAACGATCAAACCACTCAAGTCCGCCCTTTTGCTGTAACCATTCCAGCACATAGTTAAGCATATAAACAGCAAATACAGGTGGGGTATTAAAAAGTGTGCCTATATGGGTGTTATAATTTAAAATTGTGGGAAAAGGATCTTTCTTCTGAAGTTCGAGAAATGATTTTCTGATCATAACAACCGTTACACCGGCCGGCCCAAGATTTTTCTGGGCACCGGCATAGATCAGGCCATATTTGTTGATATTTATCGGATGTGATAAAAAATCTGAGGAGGCATCACAAACCAGCAGCGAACCTCCGGTTTCAGGCTCACTGTAAAACTGGGTACCAAATATGGTGTTATTGCTTGTGAAATGCGTATATACCGGGTCTTCAGAAGGTTTAAGCTCGTCAGTTTCCGGTAATCTTGAATAATTCAGCTCTTTACCTGAAAATGGTATGTGTACATTTCCAAACAATTTGGCCTCTTTGATGGCTTTGGACGACCATGAGCCAGTGTCGATATAATCGGCAGTCTGATTTGATGATAGAAAATTCTGAGGCACCATCATAAACTGGGTGCTTGCTCCGCCTTGAAGAAACAGAACTTCCCAGTCATCATCAGCTCCTGTTATTTCCTTTAAACGCTCACCTGCTTGCTGGTTAATCTCGGTATACTCTGCACCCCGGTGGCTCATTTCTATTATGGATGCACCTTTATCACGGTAATTGACCAGTTCGGCTTGTACTTTTTCAAGCACTTCAAGCGGAAGAACAGCCGGGCCTGCACTGAAGTTATGAACTCGTTTCATAATTAAATCGGTTAGGTTATTGATAATTTTTTTGATTCTTTTTTAAAAAGTATGGATGATCAATCCGGATTTTATTTTTGGCTCAAACCAAGTGGATTTTGGCGGCATCAGCTCACCATGGTCTGATACCTTAATCAATTCACTGATACTTGTCGGATACATACTGAAGGCAAGGTCATAGATTTTATTATCCACGAGTTTTTCGAGCTCTGAAGTTCCTCTTATTCCACCTACGAAATTGATATTTTTGTCTGTTCGAGGATTTTTGATTCCAAATAGCGGTTCAAGAATATTATTCTGAAGCTTCGACACATCCAGGGCTGAGACAACATTGTCATCTATGGCTGCCGGCAGTTTCATCATATACCAATTTCGATTATAATAGAAACATACCATACCACTTTCCGGAGGCATTTTCTGATCAGTAGCAACAGCACCGAATTTCTCACTTAGCAGCTCAACCGTTTCCGGTGTTACATTTTTCAATACTCGGTTATACGGCATTATTTTCATTTGGTTCATCGGAAACAGCACTACCGGGAAGTATTCAAACTCCTCTTCACCGGGCCTGCTCTTTCTTTGATTGCGCAAAACCTCAGCAACACGTGAAGCACTTTTACAGCGGTGATGCCCGTCAGCTACATAAAAATTCCGTATTGCTGAAAAACCCTCAACAAAATCAACGGTGTCAAAGGTTTTCCAGATTCTGTGTATGACTCCGTGTTCACCTGTGTGTTCTATGATTGGCGGTTGTGTGAGGGTCAGTTTTTCAATATGGAATGTGATGTCTGAGGTATCATCGAAGGTGAGCATCACCGGTTCGGCATGAGCCTGTTGTGTAAGGATATGGCGGGTTCTGTCATCTTCTTTATCCGGACGGGTTAATTCATGTTTCAGAATTACATCATCATCATAATCCTGTACTGAAGCGCACGTAAAAACCCCCGTTTGAGTATGGGATGCTGCCTCGAGCTGATAAATATAAATGGCATTTTTTTCATCCTGCTTGTAGATGCCGGAATTGAGCAGTCGTTTCAGGTTTTCCTCACCTTTTTTATAAACAGTATCATCATAAATATCTGTACCCGGCGATACATCGATCTCCGGCCTGATCACATGAAGGAAACTGTCGGGCTTGCCTTGGGCGAGCTGGGCTGCCTCTTCAGTACTGATAACATCATAAGGAACACAGGCTACTTCGTCCACTTTTTCGGGTTCAGGAAGCCAGCCTTTAAAAGGATGAATAATTGCCATTAAACAGGGTAGTTTATTAATTTAAAATTCAGACTTTAAGTATACGAACTCTTTACCTTTTCAGCGTAAATAAATCGAATGTAAACCAAATATTTGAATGAAATGAGTGATCAGACTTCAACAAATGGCGATAAATTAAATATTAATCAGCAACAGCAGTTACTATTTATGATGCTTATACAGCAGCATGAACAAATAGCGATGATGGGTATGGGTAAATTAAAAAACCCTGTTACCCAAAAAGCGGAAAGGGAACTCTCATCTGCCAAATTTGCGATTGATACACTTGTGATGCTTGAGAAATTTACATCGGGAAACCTGCCAAATGAGCTTGAAGTATACCTGAGGCAAACCCTGACGAATCTGAGGTTGAATTATGCTGATGAAAAAAAGAAAGAGAGTGAGCCAGGTGAACAGGAGCCGGAAAAATAATATCGTAACGCTAACCGCTGCCGGAGGTGTTTTGGCATGGGACAGGGAAGATGGTTCTGAAATATTGCTGATACGGCGAAATGGTTTCTGGGACTTGCCGAAAGGTAAAATCGAAAAGGGTGAGTCGTACGAAGAGTGCGCCCTTCGCGAGGTGGAAGAAGAAACCGGAATTAAAAATCTGCAAATTGAATCAGTGTTATGCAAAACCTGGCATGAATTTGCACGAGATGAGATACACTACGGGAAAACTACATACTGGTTCAGCATGAAGGTCACTGATCCGAATCAACCCGTTCCTCAGCAAAGTGAAGGTATTACTGAAATAATCTGGGTAAAGCCGGAGGTTGCCTTAGAAAGGGTACACTTTGAAAATCTGAAAGAGGTTCTGAAAAAATTTCGGCAAAAAAAAAGGCGTGATGGAAAATCACGCCTTTAATAAGATTTTTATATACCAGGTCGCGGTTTTTTAGTTTTGCAGCCTGAAGAAAATCGGTAGGCTGTATTGTACACGAACGGGGCGCCCGCGCTGCATGCCCGGGGTAAATCTGGCCTGGCTTACTACACGGAGTGCTTCTTCATCAGCACCACCACCAATACCGCGTATCACAGTTGGATTTTCAACTTCACCTCTTTCGTTTACAATAAACTGAATATAAACACGCCCTTCAATTCCGGCGCGACGTGCCATTTCGGGGTACCTGATTTGTCTCTGGAGCTCACCAAGGCCGCCAACCAATTCAGGCATCTGCTCTACTACGATAAAGAAGTCGTCTTCAGGTTCATCGTCTGGTGGTGGTGGAGGGGGCGGCAGGCTTAGTGTGCCTCCAAGATCCAGATCGCCACCAATGTCAATATGCACATCTTCGATAATTTCATCGTTGGGTACTTCTACGGGAACCGGCGGACGAGGTGGGGGGGGAGGTGTTTCAATCTGACGTGTCTGAATGATTTCCTCCATTTCCACGATCTCCTGTTCTTCTAACACAATTTCATCGGGGCCGAGGCTTGTAATGTCAACTCTCACTGCGATAATGAATACCACCAGAGTGATTAACAAGCCAAGCTCCAGAAAAACCGTGTAATAGTTTTTCAGATCGGCATCGGGTTTTTTTCGTTCAATCATATGAAGTTAAATGTATTGGCTAATGTGAAATGATGGTGAAGTATAATAGATTTACAACTAACTTTCCAACGATCTATTGCAATTATATATTATAATTTTATTAAGATTTGCAAAAATTGTGATAATATACTCATAAAACAGGATACTGCATACAGATAGCACAAGTGGACAGATGTGACTTCAAACGCGACTTCTGATAAACCTCAATTTCTAACGAATCACTTCAAAATTGCCGTACAAGAATAATTTCATAAGAATAGTAACTAAATCTTGTGACGATTTTTCAGCATTTCACGATACCGTGCCATATATCTTTGTTTGATGCCGAAAAGCAAAATGGTGGCAGTGAAACTGCCGGCAATATCCGCGAGTGCATCATATACGCTTGCATTCCTTCCATAGGGTAGAATTCCCTGAAATACTTCTATGAGGATACCAAATACCGATCCTGCCAAAAATATTGTAAGCAAACGGGCGTTGAAATTTTTACGCGCAAAATTGTAAATCCCGAATACAAAGGTCCAGATAAAAAAGAGACCGAAATGCCCGAGTTTATCATACTCATAGATCTGGTGATCGCCTAATTTATTTGATGGAAGCATTGTAAGGGCCAATATGGCAAGAGTAACGATAATGAGAATTACCGTTATAAGCTTACGGTTTCTCACAAGAAAAAAAATGGATTTGCCAATCATATAAGGTGCTCAGGTCCGAACGATTCTGATTGTTGATGATCTAAATATGATAAATATCCTACATAGAGAGCTTTAACGCATGCAACATCCATATAATTCGTTATATCAAAATATGTTCCAAGCATTCCGGATAGTACATCACCAAAACCAGCCCTCGCGAAAACGGAAGTATCATAACCAGTGAAGAACGTAACATTTTCAGAGCTGTAAATAGCAGGATTGCCTTTGATCAGTACTCCACACCCATGTTTTTCTCTGAAC
>PWLN01000198.1 GCA_003559375.1 Balneolaceae bacterium
AGCCTCGAACGTATACGTTTTAGGAAATAGCAGTGCGGGGAGGTTTGTATATCGCAGGCTTACATCCTGAGTTTCGGGCGACCAGTTATCATTGTATCCGATCAGCCTTGTTCTGTACCTAACCTGTGACGGATTCCCAAAACTTGTAGCAGCATACTCAAATAAAACCTCATTTCTTCCCTCTGCCTGATAACTTAAATTAAAAGCAATTAAGTGGAGCTGTGGTGGTATGTTGTTTGATCTGTCAAGTTCAGGGTGGTAAACAGATAGCCCCGATGCTGTACCAAAATATATTGTACCATAATTATCTACTTTTACTGACCCATAAAGCCATACTTCATTATCTATGAGACCATCCAGCCTGCTCACATTTTTCAAAACAGCGCCATCCTGAGGGTTTATCTCTGCAAGACCCCTGTTGGTGCCTACCCAAAAATTTCCGGAAACCGGTGATAATGCAAAGCTCACCGTATTGTCTGCTAAAAGTCCGTCATCCCGTGTAATATGACGAATGATTTCTACTGTATCCGGATCAAGTACAAACAGGCCTTCCTGAGTTCCTATCCACATAGAATCATGATGCCACACCAGTTTTTCGATATGATTGGTAAGGGCTCCGTTATCGCGCGACCAATACATGCTGAAAAGAGGCTGTTCATCTGATTCTTCAGAAAGATTTTGGAGCAGATCTGTATCAAATGGAACATTGCTACGGTAAACGCCTCTGTCTAAGGTACCAATCCACATATACCCATCTCCATCTATGGCAATTGATTTATGCAGTGTTGCGGGCAAGCCGTGAGATGAATCCAGCTCATAAATACTTCCGTCAACTATACCAAATACACTTCTCAGGCCGGCAAACCAGGCGCTCTCAACCATTCTGTTTCGATCATTATCTTTGATAAGAATATTTTCAGCAGCTATGAATGGCGGACTGTCAGGAATCGTGAATACCCAAACATCCTGATTGTTTAATTGAATCTGTCTGCGATTCACTGCACCTGCAACGATATCGGATTCACTGAATGCAACACCATTCAGCCCCTGTGTGGTTGCAATCCATATTCGGTTTGCCGGATCGCTTGAAAGGCCGTTTACCCAATTACCTGTAAGTCCGTCTGACTGTGTAAGAAAAGTTGTGTAACCATCATCATGTATACATGTAGCACCACCTTCGGTGCCAACCCATATTCTGCAGGGGGATGATTCACGATCCGGAACCAATACTGCATTGACCCTGGGCGATGGCAATGCGGGAGCCTCACCTGCTATGGAACGTGAGCTGAAATTTTCAAAAGCTCGATAATTATACCTCAGCTTTGAAATCCCGCCAGACTGGGCAACCCAAATATTTCCTTCACGGTCTTCCATAACATGGAAAATATTCTCACTCAAAAGACCGGTAATCCTCGAATATTTATCAACAACCTCACCTGTATTGTGATTAAACCTGACAATTCCATCTGAACCGCTTGATGCCCAAACAGAATCATCCGAGAACCTGAATAAACCTTTAATATTTGATGAGGAGCCATCATAAAGAATTGTTGCAGTTGATAACCGGGTGTCAATTAACAGGATTTCACCATTTTGTCTGTATGCCCAAATATGATTTTCATCCTCATACATTGAAATAATTTCAGTTCCTCCATACAATTCATCCGGAATGTAAATCACAATTGGATCATTATCTTGAAACCGGTATATAAGCCCTCCTTCAAGGCCTGCAATTACTGAATCGTTTTTTCCGGCATGAACCGAAGTTACCGACATATTTAATTCGCTATTCAATGCTGTAGAAACACTATCGGTATTCAGGGAGCCATTTTCGTCAATGTAATATCGAAGTAGTCCGTTTTCTGTTGTACCAACCCATAAATGGCCGGATGAATCGACTGTTATTCTGTTTTGAGTTATAGCTTCACGCAATAGAGGGGTGTCATCCAGGGTGGATGTAAAGCTTACTCTGCTTCCGTATTGATAGGTGTGAAGAGGCTGCTCTGACACGGCAAGGCCGCCATGTGTAGCGACCCAGAGGTATCCGTTCAGATCTTCGGTTATCTGCCAGATTCCGGGATCAATCAATCCGTCTTCATGGTCAAAAAGTATCATCCGTGCCCCGTCGAATCTGACAAGGCCGGATGAATAAACTGCGAGCCAGATAAAGCCCTGACTGTCCTGGTAAGCATAGGTTACCATCGCAGACGGCAGGGCTAACAGTTCACTGTCAGGTGTATAGTTTGTTACCGGGCGTTCCTGAGCAGAAGCAGTATTCCAGCCAAAAAGTACTAAAGTTGTTGTTAAATATAACTTCCATTTCATTTAGCCCAAATGTACACAAAAAAATTCTCACTTCTATCGGCTGCCGATACCTCCTGTACCGTTAAAAGCGCTAAGTGTTCGAGTACCATCAGAAATTGTTGCATTAGATAAAACTCCGGTGGTAATACCTCCGCTAACAGTTACCATACTCATTCCAACTGTGTTGGTTGGACATGTTCCGAGCGCATTACAGGCAATGGCCTCACCAAAAATTAAAATAGCCCTGTTAAACGGATCGTTGAGTTTAATTTCATCATTTTCAATAGTAAATGCTCCCCTATCGCTCATTACATTGAGTTCAGCAGTTAATAATTCTTTCATTAAATCACTTACTTCAGAGTTACCATATTTTTGGCCTCTCAAAATTCTGAGTGCATCCTGAATTTTATTCGGCCCAAACTGGAAAGGTTCCTGTACATTTGGCAAGGTGTTTTCAATTAAAGTAAGCAGTTCATTCATCTCATTCCGTGTAAAATCAACATTTGGATTCCTGAGAACCTGGGCACGGTTAACGGCTGCATGTTGTAACTGAAAAGCCCAATACTGGGTTGAACGTGTATTCTTAAGAATAGCACCACTTAATAAATCCTCAATTATTTGAGCTGTATCAAGTATATAAGCAAAATGAATGTCTTCTACATCTTCGGTAACATTCGTGAAATCCAAAGAGGTAACCGGATGAGCCTGGTAGTAAATATTATCAACCTTGTTGGCAGGAACCTTAATTCTGAAATCACCACCGGATGATGTTATCGTTAATGAAAAATCTCCGTCTTCTTCAGTAAAAACAGAATCAATAAAAGTCTCATCTTCACCATCAAGTGAATAAATTCTTACTTCGATGTTATCAAGTCCGTACTCTTCCGGCTGCTTGATGTTATCTTCATTTGCATCGATATACACACTGCCTGAGAAAGTTAATTCCGAAAGTTCCACAGGACAAACCGGTCCGGCAATTAAACCAGATGCGGGAGCTTCTTGCCTGGTTAAGCTTGTTGTTACCGTGCCGAGCGGAATATTTCCATCAAATGTTATAGAGTAGAATCTTGGATTTGAAGCAGCTGGAGTTGCTGGTATCGCCTGGGGCCATTTAATTTTGACAACTACCTCATTTTCATTTTCTGTTAGTTCAGCATCAGATGGTGAATAATCGATAAGATTACCTACACATTCCTCCCACTCTAATGTAAATGAGTTTGCGTTTGGAGATGAGCTAATATTTTCAACTGAGTAGTTAAATGTCGTTGTTCCTTCTTCTTCATCGGGAATTCTATTTATGAATTTAATCTCATTGTCGTAAATAGTAGTTGATTCGTTTTGAACAACAAAAACAGAATTTTTTGCATCACCAATTTCGGCATTCCTTTTTTCATCAAATGTGGTGCTTGCCGTATCACAACTAAATAAAAATATTCCCAGAAGAAGCAATAGTGAATTGACCTTTATAAAACTTTGCATAATGTTGTTGTTTAATGGTTGATTTTGAGAAGGACGAAAATGATCTACAAGTATCAAAACCTAACAGTGCAGCTTCAATGTCTGATTCAGGTAATCATATAACTGGAATTAAGCCGGAGCTACCAATGATCAAGTTCCCTCTATTACATACAGTTTTTTTCCATTGCTAAGCTCACTTCCTCCCTTCCATTTTGTGTATTAATGTAAATAAAAAAATGACAAATAAAAATATTCTACCATATATAACATGGGAAACGGTCTCTTTAAAAAAATTGAAAATTAAAGATTATTAATAATTAGAAAATAATGTATAATTTTATATAAAAATGTCTGAAATACCTAATATAAACACTTTATTTAGATTCCATAAACATTAGTTTGCAATTAAGTAATAGATAAAATTATATATAAATAGTAAACTGAACTGATAACATAGAGATCTTTACTACTTTATTGATAAATCGAAAAAACAGCTGCCTCGATGAATATTTATATGAGTACAATCAGGATTACACTTTTGTTTGAACTGCTTTTCATTAATATTTCATGCAAAAATCAACCTGACCATCATGATTTAAGCAAGCGGCAATCTAAAGATTTTTGACATTGTAACACTATACAGCTATTCTGATTTGCATTGCCGGATGCACCCGATAAAGAATATGTATACTTAATATGTAATAATTTCGATAATTTACCGGTTAGCAGTACGCTATGCACTCCGCGCCAAACCCGACTCTAACTGTAACGGAAAATCAAATTCTTTCTCTCTATGAACACAACCGGAAAATTCAGGCTGCAGCACTATCTCTTTCACCTCACCATCATTTCTCTACTTATCATATACACCGGTTGCAGTGACCGTCCGGCTGAAAATGCCACTGCTGAACCCGAAGTGCAAACCCTCGGCCATGTTGATGTTATGAATGATGAATTGGAGAATATTCTGAATATTGATGCAAAACCGGAAATTCTTGGCGAAGGGTTTCAGTGGACCGAAGGGCCGGTGTGGGTTGAAGAACACGGTTTTCTGCTTTTTTCAGAAATACCGGCGAATACCATACACCGCTGGAGTGAAACTGACGGCATGAGTGTGTATTTAAACCCTGCTGGATATACCGGAGATACAGGGCGGGGTGGCGAACTTGGGTCTAATGGATTAATCATAGGGAATAATGGTGAACTGCTTCTTTGCCAGCATGGTGACCGGAGAATTGCAAGGATGGATGCACCTACAGACCAGCCTGCCCCTGAATTCTCTACGATTGCCGGTACTTATCAGGACAGCCGTTTTAACAGCCCAAATGATCTGGTTCAGCACAGCAGCGGCAGCATCTATTTCACCGATCCGCCTTACGGCCTCGAAGGATATGTGAATGATCCTGCAAAAGAACTCGATTTCCAGGGCGTGTTCCGTGTTGACCCCGACGGTACTGTTACATTGCTAACAGACGAACTGACCCGGCCAAACGGCCTTGCATTTTCACCGGATGAACAGCTTCTTTACGTAGCCAATTCAGATCCGCGCAATGCAATCTGGATGGTTTATGATGTACTTGAAAACGGAGATATCGCGAACGGAAGGCTTTTTTATGATGTCACAGAACATGTTGGCACTGCACCGGGGCTGCCAGACGGCATGAAAGTAAGAAGTGACGGTACAATTTTTGCTACCGGGCCTGTGGGTGTCTGGATTTTCAGCCCGAATGCTGAAGCGCTCGGTGTGATAAAAACCGGCGAAGCTATCTCGAATGTGGCATTGGATGGTGATGAAAATTTCCTGTACATGACAGCCAACTCCTATATCCTCAGGCTGGCTCTGTAATTTAATAATGGTGAAAAACATAACTTGTGATGACTTGCTGCGGACACTGCCGGGATGCGAATGATTTTTTTAATACAAGTACTGCCCGCAGTGATTTAAAAAGATATCTGCGCCGCGGGCCGGACAAGCAGACCCGTTTGCTGGTTCATTCTATCCGTTCATCCGGAGTAACGGATAAAACATTGCTGGATATCGGTGGCGGAATTGGGGCTATTCAACTTGAACTATTCAGTAACGGATTATCGAAATCAGTAAATGTGGATGCTTCTTTAGCCTATCAGAGCGTCTCAAAAGAGGAAGTAAATAAACGCGGGCTGGCCAACAAAACAGCCTACTACTACGGAGATTTTACTACCCTTTCGTCATCACTGCCGCACGCAGATATCGTAACCCTTGATAAGGTGATTTGCTGTTATCCCAATATGGAAAAGCTGCTCCGGTTATCTCTGAAGAAAGTGGATACTATTTACGGACTGGTTTATCCAAGAGTAAACCCATTCACAAAAATCGGTTTCTGGCTGATAAATTTCTGGTTTCGTATCCGGAAAAGCGAGTTCAGGACTTATCTGCATCCCCCTGCACTGGTTAACGAAATCATAAGCAGCCACGGATTCCGGCAAATCAGTTACCAGAAAACCCTGTTGTGGCAAGTTGCCGTTTATGAGCGGGGGAATTGTACCCCGGGTCGCTGACCCGGGCAGGTGGTCTGGTTAACCTGTACTCGTATCACCATACGTGTTGAACTTTCCAATCTCCATAGGCAAG
>PWLN01000430.1 GCA_003559375.1 Balneolaceae bacterium
CCCGGTTTCATTTGTATATACACATCTATTCCGCCCGACGAATTTTCTCGGGTTTTTGCCAGCCCGGTTTTTTCTGTATATGGGTCGAACATTACCACATAACCGGCATCTGCTGCGATGGTAACCCAGTTATCCACGGCAGATCCATGCAGATTGGAGACAAAATAGATCATACCGTCATTGTGCCTGCGGCGGATGTAATCCAGCCCTTCATCTACAAGTGGTTCCCGTTTAATGCCAGCGTAGCTGAGGAGATAACCCGCATTATTTCCCTTAAGGATCCGGCCACGGCCCACATTAGCCTGATAAATTCCGTGGATTCCAACAGGTTGAAAATCAAGCGCTCCGTACAGTTCATCACGTTCCAGTAACCTTTCCCTGAGGTCGTGCAAGCCGGGTACATTGTGTGGCAGATTGCCTTTGAAAATAACCGTAGCGCCATCCTGAGCAATCTGAAGGAGCTGTTTCATTGTTTCCAATGGCATGTAGCCGGTTCTCGGGATGATCACGGTATCATAGTAGGTATTACCGGTGTGTATAACACCGTTATCAACACGTATTTGCCGCAGTTGGCGGTCGGAAACATAGTCAAAAGCATAACCACGTTCCCATAGTCTTTCTGCAGTATTGCCCATTTCAGTACCGTAAAACCAGTTGTCTGGGTTGTGATATCGGATATAATAGGGTGTTCCGGCATTTCTTGTGTCGCTGTGCCACAGATCGTGAACCGGGAAATAGAGCAGCACGTTATTGCCGGGAGTGCCGTATTGGAGAAACGCCTGGCTGTTTGCCAGATATCTGTTAAAATCGCCCAGATCGTTCCAGAAGGTGTTTGAGGGTGAAAAATGGGTGGATGCGTAGAATTTCCAGCCGGGCCATTTTTCCTCCCGGGGAGAATATGTGGCGCCGTGATAGATGGTATGATTAATTCCGGAAATAAATTGCATGTCCACATGCGGGCGAAGCTGTGACAATGAAACCATAAAGTGTTCATCAAGCCAGGTGGCCGTTTCCGAGCTGGTTAATTTTCTGCCTTCAACATTGGCGGCTGAAGAAGCGAATTTCAGGACCAGCGGATTTGGTGAATCTATTCTGTGGCTCACATCGGGATTGGTTCTCAGCCCGGGAATACGGAACCTTGCCTGACCGAAAATTTCCATTTCAGGGATATCTGCTGCCCCATAAATATCCAGAATATTTGCCGGAAATCCGTGAGCCTGATTTCTGGCAAGGCTTCCTTTCGAATGAGTCCATGCCAACCAGGGTTTCACAAACCGGTTCAGGGCAAGGTCGTGAATGGTTTCATGAAAATCGGCCCTGAGCCGTTGCGTCAATTCAGTTGCCGGAATATCCAAACCGTTTTCAGGCAGGATGGGCTGATTCACTCCAAGAAATGCGGGCAGATATGCCCTGAGATCATACCCGCGATAGGTTTGAAACTGATCAAAAAAATCGTGCGTCCAGTTTGCCCGTTCCACCTCGTAGGAATCGTTAAAAAAGGCCCGAAGCAGTCCATCTTCAAGAGGCTGAAACGCGGCATCGTATCTTTCAAGGTAGTTACTGAGTGCTCTTTCTGAAAAATGATCCATTACTTGGCCTTCGGCACCCGGTGCGGCTCGTTTCACCTGCATGTTTGTCCAGTCATTAAAAATGGCAATCAGCTGCCATCTTCCGCTGTTTTGGCCCGGAATCCAGTCGAGATATCCCATATCATTCACATAGCCGGTCAGATCCAGTATTTCTCCGTTGTGGGAATAGGCCATCAGGGTGTGTAATGGCGCCACTGCTACATTTCGCCTGTTCACATGGAGGATCTGATTTTTCAGTTTTTGGCCACCCTGGAGCTGAAAGGTTTTTACTTCAAACCTGCGTGCGGCATCTTCAGTGCTCACATGATTGCCGCCAAACGGCCAGCCGGTGCCGGTAATCATATCTGTCTGCATCCCCAGCCGCCGTGCTTCGCTAACGGTATGCAGCAATAAATCCATCCATTCATCCGACAGATATTCAACCGAAGCCTCTTCATATCCTTCAACTCCATAGATTGGAGAAATTTCTACACCACCGAAATTCTGTTCAGCCATCTGCTCAAGCTGCCAGGTGATACCCTCTTTCGTAACTGCATTTCCCATCCACCACCACCGGGTCCATGCTTTCTGTTCACTGCCGATTTGAGGCAGGATCCAATCGCGGGCTGATGTGTTTTGCAAATCTGTTCGCTGGCTATTCTGTCCTGATGTTTCTTCAAGGCTGAGATTTGTCAGAATCAGTAAACTTAAAAAGAGCAGGAATTTTGGAACATTTCTGGAATTTTCAAGAGTCATTTCAGGTCAAATACATTTTTCAATGGCATAACAACAGGTGAGTTATCCGGATTTGTTTCCATGATATCTTTCATATACTCCCACCATTTTTTTACCACTGTGTTGTTCTTAAGGTCATCGGTTGTATGATCTTGAACCAGTTCCTGATAAGCAAATAAAATTCCGGTTTCTTCATCAAGGAAGATATGGTATTTCAAAATACCGGATTTTATAAGCTCTGATTTCAAGTCCGGCCATATCTCGTCATGGCGTTTTTTGTATTCATCTTCATAGCCGGGTTTCAGTTTCATCTTGAAAGCAGTTTTTTGCATGGTTTCTCTTTAGGGTTAATATTTCAGAACATGCAGAGTTTTCTTGTCACTGCCGTTGTTCAGGCAGCGGTTCATGTTCAAAATCTGAATCGTTTACCCAGCCAGTGTTAAGTTGCTCACCCCTCATAAAACGTTCATAGAAATTCCGGTTACGTTCATCCATATATGGGTAAGCGTCAAAAACGTAACCCCGGCCGAACATTCGCGGGTCTTCTTGTTCTTTCAGTTTACGGTAGAGTTTTTGTTTCAGCTTTTCTTTGATGTCAGAAAATTCGGGATGATCGGCAAGGTTGTGTATGCAGTCAGGATCCGAGCCAAGATGATACAATTCTTCGGCTGGTCGTTTGCCGAAATTCCATTGCCAGAAATGATGCATCCCGGGGGTTGTCCGGTTTTCCAGGATAAATGTTTTGGTTGGGCTTCCATCTGTATTCAGGTACCCGGTTTCTGGATTTCCTGCCGGCCATCTTGAGGGTTCAAAATTCCGCAGATAGAGCATATCATCCATGATGATTCCTCTGATCGGGTATCCCCAGTCGTAAGGCCTGCCTACATCATGGCGTTCTTTACCCAGCAATACATAGTTTCTTTCAGGATTAATCCATCCTTCACTTTGCGAGAACAGGATATCTGCAATGCTTGTCCCGGTAACAGGATGCATGCCTGATTCTTCCCGGCCAATACCAGCAAGTTCAAGAAAGGTTGGTGCAAAATCAGTGAAACTAACAAAATCATCAACTACGCGACCCGGATTTTGGATTCCATCAGGCCACATCATGGCGAGCGGCATGTGTGCTGAAGCTTTATAAGCCTGGCCTTTTACCCGGGGAAATGGCATTCCGTTATCAGAGGTTACCACAACGATGGTATTATCCAGCTCACCTGAATCATCCAGAAGGCTTAGCATTTTTCGAAGGTGCAGGTCGAAATATTCAATTTCAAATGCATAATCCAGAAGATCGATACGGATTTCTTCATCGTCAGGCCAAAATGCGGGAACATGGTTAATGTCATCGATTGATTTTCCGCCAATTTCTATTCCTGATCGGTAGGTGTAGGGACGGTGCGGTTCAAAGCCGCCATACCAGAATGCGAATGGCTGGCCTGGGTTTCTGTCATCCAAAAAGGCAGCAAAATTGGCTGCATAATCAATACTGCTGATTGAAGATGTTGGCGGCGTTGTTACCAGGCTGTTATAAGGCGTTCCTGTCAGTTGTCTTGGTTCACCGGATTCCGTAAGAGCTACACCCGGCTGCCAGCCCTTTCCGGTGCTGCCCACATGGTAGCCATGTTCAGCAAGAACTTCCGTGTAAACTTTAAACCTGACCGGAAACCGGGGCCAGTGATTGGCCGCTTCTTCGAGCTGCCAGGGTTGACGTCCGGTTAATATGACCGATCTTGAAGGGGCACATTTCGGGTTGGGTGTAAAAGCACGGTTGAACAAAATACCCTCCTCTGCAACCCGGTCGAAAGCCGGAGTTATCACCCAGCTGGTGCCATAAGCACCTACATGGGGATGGGATATATCATCAGCAATGGCAAAAAGGATATTTGGTGATTGCCGGTTTTGAGAATTTTGCGAATAAAGAGGAGCTGAGAAAAACTGTAAAAGTAAAAGTAAGCTTAATAAAAAGTCCCGGTTTACCAAGTTCATTTGTGGAATCGTGGAATTTTAAGTAAGTGGTAACGCAGTTTTCCAGCAGCGCGCTAAGCGCTATGCGCCAGGCGTTAAGTCCGATTTTGTAATAGTGCTTAATTCGGGTTAAACGATTAACATTTAAATCTATAACGGAAATGCTTTACACTCCGACATCACCTATTCAGAACCAGTGGAAAGTGCGAAATTATATCCGGTAAGGGTTTCAAACGTCGCAAAAAAGGAACCGGTTGCACCACCGATTGTGAAGATTTTCCCATTATACTGTGCGCTTGCATGACCGTGAACTGTATACGGCAGGTTTATGCCGGCTGACCACTCGCCCTGCTCAATATCGTATACTTCGACACTGTCTAATGCATAAGGGTTGTCACCACCCACTTCACCTCCAACCACATAAATTCTGCCATTGGCATATTCAGCGGTATGGCCGCCACGCGGGGTGGGTATATCCGGCAGCCGTTGAAATTCATACGTGGCCAGATTGAAGCGATCAACCCTGGGCTGCTCGGTTCCTGCACCTCTTCCTGAAAAGATGTAGAGATCGTCACCGGCCAGCGTGATCGCGGCATGATCGCGGGTACGCTCCAGTTTTACATCAAGAATATCCCAGCTGTCGTTCTCAATATCATATCTGAGGATATCGCCCGGTTCCGGTCCTGCTCCGGTAATCACGTAGATTGCGTCGCCATAATGTATCTTTCGGTGTGCGCCTCTAGTATGAGGCATGTCAGCTTTTTGTACCCACTCACCGTCTTCGATGTTATAAGCCCAGAAGGAGGATATATTCTGCTGATTTTCGCCAAACTGATACCATCCGCCGCTCACATAGATATGGCCGTGTGCGGCTGCAACAGAAGGATGGTGAGCGGGATGGGGCATATCCGGCAGTACTTCCCACCGGCCATCCTCAATATGATAGGCTTCAAAAGCGCCCGATGTTTCATTTCCATTAAAAAATCCTCCGGCAACATAGATCACTCCGTTGTATACCACTCCATCAATTTCGGACCGGGGTGTAGGCAGATCGGCTAATTCTACCCACTCAGTGGTTTGCGGAGCAGGCTGAATAGCCGTTTCTGGTGAGCCATTATTGTTGCACGATATAAAAATTGCAAGGCTGATCAACAAGGTAACTATGATAGATTTCATCGGTCTGAATTTTGTGAGTTTGTTTAAAATAAATAATGAATACAGAATTGTCCAAATGGTTATGTGGTATTGCATTTTGAATGGAGGCAATTGATAACGTGTTGATGATCCTGCCAACTGGATCAGAAATCAGGTGGGCACCGCCATCCCCCCGGCGCAGACCTTCTGCCTTCGCAACAACGATCTCCCGGTGAACCGGTTCTTCGATGGGCCGGTCACCGCCTACAACCCAGATGATATCAGGATAATCCCTGTACCTTTTCCCAGGGTATTCACCGAAAAGCCTTGCAGGTTTATATCTCTACTAAACTTCCGGCAGTTTCCAGGGAGCCCGATATTCCGGGCTTACAAATTCATTCGCTTTCTCACTATTTGTAAACCGCATATTAGCATCATCCCATTCAAGTAAAGGTTCTCCGATTCGTCCGGCGATATTGGGAATATGAGCATAAACTGCGGCGGCGTAACCCATTTCAGGCGTGCAAACAGGGGTTTCCCTCGTTTTGATACAATCGAGGAAGTTGCGTACATGCGGGGCATGTGCATCACTTGTGCCGCTTAATGTTTTGGCTTCCGTTTTATGCCTGCCGGCAGATGGATCGTATTCCGGATAGAGGTCATATCCGTTCCTGTTTACAACGATTGTGCCATGATCTCCGATCAGTGCGAGTCCGTACATTTTCCCCCACGGACCTTCCTGAACTCCTGCATTCATGTCGTAATGAATTACATAATTTTTTGTCGGATAAATGGCATTCATGGTATCGAATGTATCGCGCATTCGTGTTTGCTCTGAAGTATCGCCTGCATAGGTCATTACAGTTTCAGGTCCGGTGATGATATCATCCGGCCAAAGGGCAATA
>PWLN01000121.1 GCA_003559375.1 Balneolaceae bacterium
GTTCTGCGTGGAATCAGCCTCCTGAAATACTCTATGACCAAAAAAGGATATGCGTCATAGGTCGCATTTCATCACATGATGGACGCCCTCAGATCATAGTACGAAATCCGGGAAACATCAGGATGGAATAGCATTTAGCTGTATGTGGTATGGCCGGGATGACAGTGGAGGGTATCGGTTTCCCTGCTTCAGCCTAATTCCGGATGGATTGTTTTTTCAAACAAATTCGTTTAAAACTGAGTTCGATCTTAAATCAAGCCAAATAGGACTACCGTCCTGTGCAGGAGGGAACTTCATTTACTCCAAATAAGAATATTAATAATCGAACTCAGGTTTTAACCACTCTTTCAATAGTGATCATCAAGTGTATAATCGATTTTCTCGATCATATTTTCGTAGGCCTCATCCAGCGAGTCACCATCAGCGTTGAGCATTAATCCTTTGTTATTTTTTGCCGAAACCCGGAACGATCCCTCAAGTCCCTGTTTGCCACCGAACAGGCTGAATCCTCGGTATCCCTGGTCTTTCAGGATGTTTACACGTTCCCGGATGGTTGAATGGGTATGCATATCGTGTTCAAACATAACAGCCTCACAATTTAGTGTTTGCCTTTCTGCTTGTTTAGTAAAAATACAAAAAACCCGGTTTTATTTCCGCCTGTCTTTGATGTAGATTGCTTTCGACTGGCCGTCTCCGGTTCGACGTTCTTCCATTTCGAAAAGTTTCATGGCGTTCAGAAGCTCACCGAGTTTCCGGTAGCCGTAGTTACGGGGATCGAAACCGGGTGATTGTTTTGCGATGTAACTGCCAACCGGCGCAAGGTGTGCCCAGCCGCTTTCGTCGGAGGAGGCATCGATGGCATTTCGTACAAGGTTCACCAGTTTGGTATCCTGTTTTAACTGATTGGCCGGTTTTCGTTTTCTCTCTTCTTTTTCTTCATCTTCTTCAGCAAGCACTTCGGTATAGATGAACTTATCACAGGCGGCCACAAAGGGATCGGGCGTCTTTTTTTCGCCAAAACCGTATACTACCAACCCTGATTCACGGATGCGTGCGGCGAGTTTGGTGAAATCGCTATCGCTCGAAACCAGGCAAAACCCGTCAAAACGGCCGGTATAGAGCAGATCCATTGCATCGATAATAAGAGCGCTGTCGGTAGAGTTTTTTCCTTTGGTGTACCCAAATTGCTGGATCGGCTGGATGGAATATTCCAGTAATATTTCTTTCCAGCTTCGTAATTGAGGCTGAGTCCAGTCACCATAAATGCGCTTTACATTTGCTGTGCCATATTTGGCAATTTCAGCCAATAAATTCTCTGTAATGGAAGGCTGAGCATTGTCGGCATCAATCAGGATGGCAAGTTTTTGTGTAGAATTGGGTTGCATGTTGCAGGATTAGTCAGAGTTTCAGGTAAGGTAACAAAAGCTTAAATAAAATTTTTCTATGATATACCAAACCTTTAAGTTGAAAATGGTTTAAAAAATATGGATATATAGATAAAGATAATTCAACTTGATAACGATTTATGCCGAAATGTGAAATATATCAGGATGTTAAAGGCGAATGGCGATGGCGCAGAACTGACAAAGATGGTTCGATTGTCGACTATTCCAAACAAGGGTTTGAATCCCGGGAAGATTGTGAAAAGAACGGGAAGGAGGAAGGCCCCTGTACAAGTTACAGGTTGGTAGTTTAAGGCTCCAGATACGCCTGAGCAATGGCTGCAAACTGCTTCGGCTTATCCAGAAAAGCGTAGTGTCCGCATTGTTCCATAACAATAAGGGTGCTTTTCGGCAGATTCCTATCCATTCTTTCAGCCTGATCTAATGGTGTAGACTCATCATTTTCTCCCCATATCAATAAAATTTCATGCTGAATGGAAGGCAGCAACCCATCAAGATGCTCACTTACAGCTCTTACAAAAGTCTCTCTCATTACACCTGAAAGCTGCTGGTAATCCGCAGAACCAAGTTTCTTCCAAATAGATGTCTTTCGAAGCCGGTTCAGCCCTTTTTCCCTGAGAGATCCGGGCAGCAGTAAAAAAGGGAACTTCAGGAGTTTTGCTGTATATTTTCTGAGATAAAATGATACTGTTCGTTTCGGTTTAAGCCCGGCGGCACCGGTAAAAATCACCTTATCAATACGATTAGCAACGGGATGTTCACATAAAAGTTTTATTGCAACCCTGGCTCCAAAAGAATGGACAAGCAAGTCAACAGGCCCTTCCGGGATTTCAAGATTGATAAACTTTTCGGTCAGCACGGCGTAGTCACTAACTCCCCATGCCTCTTGTGGTTCAGGTGAATCGCCAAATCCTGGCAAATCAGGGACATAACATTTTCGGATGCCACCAAGCCGTGTTGCAACAGGCATCATTACCCTGGAACTGCTTCCCCATCCGTGCAGGATAACCAGGGGTTTTCCGTTGCCGGCTTCCTGCCAGGCTATTTTCATACCATCAATCCCGGTAAAATTTAAATTCATGAAAAAAAATTGTAAGGAATTGTCTTTTTGAGGTTCATAAATATACGGAAGCAAATATCAGTGCCGGAATTTATTTCCGGTTTCTGATGCTTGATTTGGGTTTATATAACAAGTTTTAAAAGCTGTTCCACATAAACGGGGGTCCTAATGAAGCGAAAGCTATTCTTTTTGATTGAAAAACTCGAAATTAATCGGAGTGAGAGAATTACGATTTCTACTCTTCTGGTACTACTTGTTTTTACCGGGAGTTTTTTTGGATTCAAACAACCGAAAGTTTTTTATGATCCCGAGCATTATGCTGAATTGGAACAGATTTTTCATGAACGCAGCCGGGTTATAGAAGAAGAGAGGGAAAGAATAATGGCCAGATATCGTCCGGCCCTGCCAGAAACTTCACAGGCTGCCCCAACGGCTCTTTCGGTAATTTCCGAACCTGTGCAGGCCGATACTTCACGCTCGGCAATCGAACCCTCACAAGGGTTGATCAACATCAATAATGCCACTGCAGAGCAACTACAGCAACTACCCGGAATTGGCCCTGCTTATGCACAACGCATTGTTGAATGGCGCGAAGAAAATGGCAATTTTACCAGCAAAGAACAGCTTCTTGAGGTCAGGGGAATAGGACAGCGGCGGCTCGAGACAATCATTCCGCTGATTACACTATAAGGATTGCAGAATTGTACCACGGGTCGCCTGACCCGTGAGGGGAAAGCCTTATTATGAAGACTCATCAAGGACTCGCTGGGTGTTTTCCAAAGGAGTGGTAATTCGTGTGATTGTTTATTTTCGAAGTTCTGCCCTTTCCGGCTCGTGCCGGGTTGCAATACCCAGGAAATTTTGAGGAATCAATGCGACAATTTGATCGTATGTGTCGTATTTTCCCCGTAGAATTTTCTCAGAATCATAAAGGATGTCAAATAAAATTATCTGGGCTGATGATGAAATCGATCAGCTGAAATCTCACATCATTTTTTTGGAGAGCCGCGGGTTTGAAGTCACGCCGGTTACAAATGGTGAAGATGCTGTTTCTTTGATCAAATCGAACCTGTATGATATTGTGTTCCTTGATGAACAGATGCCGGGAATGGACGGTTTGGCCACTTTGGAACAGATCCAGAATGTAAGGCCTTTACTTCCAGTAGTTATGATTACCAAAAGTGAAGAAGAATCGATTATGGAAGATGCCATCGGTAATAAAATTGCCGATTACCTCATCAAACCGGTAAATCCTAACCAGATCCTGCTTACCATCAAGCGAATTCTTGATAAAAAACGCATTCAGAATGAAAAGGCTGCTCAAACGTATCTTAAAAATTTTAATGAGCTTTCCTCTAAATTAAATAAACAGACAGACTGGAGAGAGTGGATAGAAATTTATAAAACTCTGACTCACTGGGAACTCAATCTGGAATCCAGCGACGAAGCACTGCAGCAGGTACTCCAGGACCAATTTCAGCAGGCAAATCAGGCATTTGGAAAATTCATCAGACAGGAATACAGGAGCTGGTTACAACGGAAAGAAGATGAACATCCCACTTTGAGTCCTGATTTGCTGAAAAGACATGTCTTTCCAATGCTGAAGAGGAATGAAACCGTCGTATTTTTTTTGATAGACTGCATGCGCTATGATCAGTGGCTGCTGTTCCAGGGAATGCTGGATGATTATTTTACCATAAACACGGATTTCTATTATTCTATATTGCCAACAGCAACCCCATTTTCCAGAAATTCAATCTTTTCCGGCCTTTTTCCGCTTGAAATTCAGAGAAGATACCCGGGACTTTGGGAAATGGGTCAGGACGAATCATCCCTGAACCGGCACGAAGAAGAACTCCTGAAAAAATATCTGCTAAGATCACAGCTTTCCGACCATGTGAAGTATGAGAAAGTTATACAGCCGGAAGAAGGCAATAAAATTGCCGATAAAATGTCGAATTATACACAATCACGGTTTACCACAATTATATACAACTTTGTGGATACCCTGGTACATAGCCGTTCCGATTCCGAAGTTCTGAAACAGCTGGCACCTGACGTATCCGCGTTCAGGTCGCTTACCGAAACATGGTTTCAGCACTCATCACTCTTCCGTATGTTTAAGGAGCTGGCAAAAGAAGATGTTACTGTAGTAGTATCAACCGATCATGGTTCTGTGCGTTCCATGAGAGATACCAAAGTATTCGGAGACAAAGATGCCGCTACGAACCTGCGATACAAGTACGGCAGGAACCTGAAAGCTGAGGATAGTGCGGCCATTTTTATTGACAAGCCTCATGTTTACCAGCTTCCTGTTGAACCGCCTGCAAACACCTACATTATTGCAAAGGAAAACTACTATTTTGTCTATCCAAATAATTACAAAAAATTTCAAAACCGGTATAAGGATACGTTCCAGCATGGAGGCGCCTCAATGGAAGAGATGATTCTGCCGGTGGCCACTTTGAAACCTCGCAGCTAAGGTTATGGAGCAGTATACAAGCCGCAGTGAAGAAGAGACGATGTTTATAGCACAGGAGTTTGCAAAAAAGGTAAAAGAAGGGGATGTTATATGCCTTTATGGCAATCTTGGCGCAGGGAAAACGCGGTTTGTAAGCGGGTTTGTCCGCCATTTTGGTTTATCAGAAAATGAGGTGAGTTCACCCACTTTTACGATAATTAATGAGTACGAAGCACTTATACCGATTTATCATTTCGATTGTTATCGGCTTGAGCATGTTCAGGAAGCACTTGAAATTGGTGCGGAAGAATATTTTTTTGGCGATGGCGTTTGCATTGTCGAGTGGCCCGAAAAAATTTCCGATATTTTACCCCCCGACAGCAAAAAAATTAAAATTGAAACCACAGGAAATAACGAAAGGAAAATCACCATTTATTAAGCAGTTTAAAAATGGCAACAAGAAACCGACGATTATCTTACAGGCTTGATTTATTACCGGTGATCTATCCTTATCACAGACGGGCATCAAACAACCTTCAGCTTGGTGATCTTGTCTATTATGGCCCGTCGCCCGAATATTATGGAATTGGAGAAATTGTAGGTACCGAGGAGAAATTTTGTGTAGTGGATTTTCGGGGAACCGGCCTCCTTGGCATTCAGAAGGATGTTTTTTCCAATAAATATCTTATCCCGATTCATAAACTGAACCTGGGGCATATTCTCAAATCCACCTGATCGGTTTTGCTTATCCAAAACTATTTCATTCGTCCTGCAATCCACAAAAGTATTGCAGCCAGCAAGCCGGGATAAAATGGTTCAATACCAAAAAATGTGTAAGAGCCATCATAGTCGGGATACCAGGTTCCAAGGATGAGCCAGGATAGGGATATCATTGTGCAGCCTGTAATAGAGTAAATTACATAACGCGAGGGCAGCCGGAACATGTTCAGGTAGATGCCGAGTACAGGTACCAACAGGCCGGGTATGAATATGGAGCCAATCACATACCAAAGGTCTATCACACTTGGGTAAACAATAATAAGAAGAATGCCCAGGAGTGCTGAAACCAGGATGCTGATCCGGGTAAGCAGATTGGGTTTAACAGTTGGAAAGTATTTGAGTAGAAAATCACGCCCAAGCGTTTGACCTGATATAAAGAGGTAACTGTCAAGTGTTGACATGATTGTGGCAAGCAGGGACAGGAAAAATAACCCTTTGAGGCCTGCGGGTAGAATTTGATCTGCCAGGATTGGATAGGCAAGTACCGGTTGTTCGAGTCCGCTTCCTAAAATGGCGAATGCATACAGGCCTGCAAAACAGGTAAGAAAATCAAATGCCA
>PWLN01000319.1 GCA_003559375.1 Balneolaceae bacterium
AGAAAATGAAGGCCAAATCGAACAGCAGAAAAACTTTGTAACCTCTTTGGTTACAATAAGTAAGTATATTGATTATCAAAAAACGGACAGCAAACGGACAGCAGACAGAGCAGCAGACGGACACTAACAAGAATGTAAAGAATGAAAAGAAGGTAAAGAATATACATCCTATCTGTTCTGACTTGTCGAATGTTTCAGGGATGGATGAACCTTTAACCGTTGAGCAAGGTGATAAGTTAATCTCAGAATTTGGAGAACACAAAGTAAAAGAGATATTGCAGCAGATGGAAAACTACAAACCACTCAGAAAGAAAAATATTAACGCCAATCGAACGGCAAGGAATTGGCTTTCCAGAAACACAAAACAGCAATCATTTGAGATATTGACATGAACGTAACAGTATTCAGCTCTAAAAACAACGCAACCGAACCCAAGTACTCTACTGTCGATGTAGTGTTAAAGAGGTTCCGGGAAAAGAATGAGCTTGTATCAAAAGTCAGGAATGAAAAAGATACGGCAAGGCAAGAGGAATTGAAAGGTGCTTTACCGGCGGTGGTGTTTCAGGGAAAGTTTAGTAGACGCAAAAACGATGCGTTATTACAAGCAAGTGGATTTATGATTCTGGACTTTGACTGCAAAACAGATACTGAGTCAAAGGCGGTATATGAGAAAATCAAAGATGATCCGTACATGTATGCTATATTCCGTTCAGTCCGGGGGATAGGATATAAAGCGCTTGTTCGGATTCCGGCAGTAAATAGCGATGCAGAGTACAAGCAGTATTTCTATTCGATGAAAGACAGGTATATTGAATTGGATGATTCTGGGAAAGATATAAGCCGATTGTGTTTTATAACGTCCGATCCTGAAATGAAGGTCAATACAAGCTCAAGAACGTGGGACAGGAAGAAAGAAGAAAAAAAAATAACCGAACCGCCGAAAACGGGTACGGATTATTCAAAATTAAATCAGGCTGCGAATGTTATACGGTCGGCGTATGAAGGCCAGAGACACGAAAAAATTAGAAATGCTTCAATATTGGCCGGTGGTTGGGTTGCTTCCGGCAAAGTAGACCGCAACGAGGCGGAGCGGATATTGATTGATGAAGCCAATAAAAAAAACCCAGATGAACCAAAAGTGAATGAGCAGACCGTGAAAGACGGACTGGATCACGGGATTGGCAAGCCATTAACCGATGACGAAGGGCAAAAACTGATTCGGGAATCGCAACACGTAGAGGAATTTGGTAAAATTTATTATTCTGTTGAGGATGTTTGGGATCAGATTGACAAGCGATGGGAAACGGGGATAGGTCAGGGATATGAGTGTGGGCTTCCGGGGATAGACGAACATTACAAAATGTATTTGGGATATTTTACAACACTTTACGGGGCTGCTTTTTCGGGGAAATCTCAATTATGGCATCATTATTTGTATTATCTTTCCAGACGATACGGATTGAAACATGCTATATTTTCACCTGAAACCGGTGATCGGGTAGATGTTTTTGCAGAGTTAATCGAGATCCATGCACAAAAAGAGTTTGTCGATACCGGGTACGGGAAAATGTCTAAAGAGTCTTTGGAAGAAGCAAAAAGATTTATTGGGCAGCATTTTATTGTAATTGACCCGGAAGAAAAAGACCTAAATCTGAGTGGTATGATTGATACCTGTGAAATAATTGAACGCTATTATAAAACAAAACTCCACACAGTAACGATTGACCCTTGGAATGACTTGGACGAGGATCTTTCGGGAGATCAGGGAAGGGAAGATAAATACTTGAAACGGGAACTTAAGAAGGTTCGAGTAAAAGCACGTGCAAACAACTGGCACATATGCCTTATCACACACACCCGGGATCAGGCTTTACAAAAAACCCCGGAAGGATCTGCTATGTTCTACCCGCCTGCAACGTTTCGGGAAATAGCCGGAGGTCAGTCGTGGAGCCGTAGGGGGTTTCAAATGATTTCGGTATGGCGGCCGCCCTCAAAGATGATCGAATATAAGGGTCGTAAATTATACGGTGATGAAGTATATTGGATTCAGCAAAAGTTCAAGCCCAAGTATACTGGTAAGCTCGGCGAAGTAGTTTTGAGATATGATGCAAAAGATAAAAGGTACTTTGAGCCCGGAACGTGGGACAAATACCCACATTTGGACTTGTCACAAGAAACGGAAACTGATAAATTAAAAATAAAAAAAGCACCATTTTAAAGCCGTATGATTACCAACACAGCCAAAATGGTTCGCCTATGCAAACCTCATGGCATAACGATGATTAAAAAGGAGAAATAATGAGTGCAAAACGAAGCAGGAAAATCATAGAAAAACTCAAAACCAATCTTGAGTCTGCTATTGATGACAACACGGTTATTTTTGAGACGTACCGGGAGCTACCCGAAGATCTGGAAATACGAACGAATATACCGAGGGCGAGGGTAGCCATCTATCAGGGGGCGGTGAATGTAGTTACGAAAGTTGGGCCCGAAAAACCAGCAGATGCAAGGCAGATATACCGGGTTGACGTATCAGTGCTGAAAGCCTATCGTGCTGATGACGGGACTAAGGGTGAGATGCCTGCCCTTGATCTTGTGGATGATGTCGTGGATTGGATTATAAACCTTGTACCACATACTGTTACTGAGGGGGAGCTTTATACACTCGGCTATGACTCGTCCACTGATTTCTTCCGCAACAAAAAGTATGTAACAATAACTATAAACCTATCGGGGATGCGAACGTTCCCAAAACAGTCTTAAGCCTATGAATAAAGCGAGTGTTGGTATAGTGCATGGCAGAAAGCCGAGGGCTGATTACAGCAGGGAGCCTTCTACGAACATAAAAGAGAAAGGGGAAACCCCGTTTGGATTTGGTGAGTTGGGAATACAGGAGTCCGAGCAGTGGGAGTACAGGGAGTGGTTTAAGAGAATAACAGTACTCGGTGAATGTATCAAAACACGGGTGAATATGAAGTGGCTTGATAAAAGGGCTGGCAAGCAAGGGTACTTACGTGTGAAGCTCAACAAACCTTTACACCATTTTATCCTGATATACATGCAACAGGTAAACAAGGTTTACATTGATTTTGATAAATTTATTGATGCTGTACATCATGAAGTCTGTTCTAATTTCCCTATCATGAAAAGGAGTGAAAAAAATCCTGAATTTGATGATGTTATTATCGAGTTTTTGGATGAAAACGGTATTATACCGGTAATCAAAAATAAATCCCTGTATTATGGCAAGTACGTATAAAGCAAGGGCGCCTGTGATTCATATAGCAAGTGATGGCATAGGCGTTAAGACAACAAGATTTAGTGCTTTCGCTACCGATAAGGAGTTTGTTGCTCAGCATGGCGGTAAGGAGTATAAATGCGCAGCCGAGAAATTGGATAGTCAGGGGCGACCGACCAATGTTCTAATAACCGGGATGGCATGGATCTTGGAGGATAAGGCATGAGAGTAAAAAATATAAATGATCTGCCGGATCATGTAAAAAAGCAGCTACAGCCGCAGGCAAGCAAAGCCGAGGTAGAGACGGGTATCTGCTATAACGAGCTGGTTGAATTAAATATTGAAATACCCGAAGTGGCTCCAATGCTGAATGGCAGTAGCGGGTTGAAGCGTATGCACTGGACTAAATACCGGGATCTGCTCGAAAAATGGACGCTGTTAATTCGCGCTAAGACGAAAGAAAAGATAAAAGGCAGGGTAAGTATCGCCTATGTACGTTCGAGTGTCAGAGCGCCTGATTGGGACAACCTGTGTGCGAGTTTTAAGCCAATCGGTGATGCACTTGTAAAGAATGGCGTGATAGAGGATGACAACCCTGAGATTGTAGTGGAATTTAAGCCTCAATGGAGAAAAGCGAAAAACAATAAGGACTTGAAAACGACAATCATAATACGGGAAATGGGAATATGAACAGACAAGCCGAATGTAAAAGAATATGGGAGCGTATCAATGATATACTGGAGTTGATGGTACTGGATGAAAAGATCCGGGGTGACTTACATCTTGACCCTATTAATTGGGGTGGTGTGAGTTGTAGCGAGGTTGCCTATGTACAGACGCACGAAGGCGAGGAGTATTATCAGGCCACGATTGACGAAGCCTCTCCAAGCTGTGAGCGATTGCCTGCGTATTTTTCACGGGAAATAGAAACGGATTTAAATTTAATCGTAATCTGTGAGTGGTGATATGAAAAAAGTAAAGACAAGGATGTTTGAGTTCCCTGATGTGAATCCTGCCGAGAAGGTAGATGTCCTTGATTATGAAGGATCGCTTGAAAGGGCAAGGGAGCAAGCAGGTAAGAAGGCGCGCAAAACAAGAAGGATCGGCAGATTGCGTGAATTGGCGTACTACAGCGTTGATATTGCCGAGTTGTATTTACCAAAAGCAGCACAACCAATAACCAGACGACTAAAGGAGGCACTTATGCCAAAACGAGTAAAGCCGTATCTGAAACAACTTAGCACATGGGAGGGCATTGCTGCCGTTCTGGGTGCTGTAGGAATCACGATCTACCCGGAAGCAATGGTAGGTATAGTTACCGGAGTATTTCTCATCATCGGCAGTCTTGAGATGTGGAAAAGCGAGTCGGAAGAAGATTAGAAAATTCTAATTGTATATTGTAATAATATTTATTATAATAATAGTGCAATAAGAACTAATTGTATCTGACATGAAAAAAGTAGTTGAACATGTATGTAGCAAATGTGGTTGGAAGTGGGAGCCTAAAGACCCGAATAAGGTTCCGAGGGCTTGCCCCTACTGCAAGAGCTATCATTGGAAAAAAAATAACTGAATAAGTGCGGGCTGCCGTGAAACCGCAGGGAGCAAAGGGACATCGCAATGGCGGTGGATTGCCGGAGATATCCAGACCTGCCCCGCACTTAATTTTAATTGGGTGAAGCCATGACCGACCGGGAACTTATAGAGAAATTGGCGGTAGCTACCCCTGAGCAGATGGGGGAGTTGATACGCATAGCAAGACGCAAGGTCAAGCAACCGCCGGACGAGCTTGAGATATTATTAGACAGAGTATGCCGGAGTCACCGAAAGGCTGTCAGTGAGGTAAAAGGCAAGTCAAAAAAGCAAGCTCTGGTAAATGCGCGTGCCGATTTTATCATGAAAGCTTTTAAAACGAGGCGCTATACCGGGGAGCAGATTGGCAATGCTATCAACCGTGATAACTCTACTGTATTGCATCACAGGAACATTAAATATCACTCTCGATGACGAAAAAAATAGTAAAAATAATTTCGGGCTTGGGTAGGAATTTTAAAGCCGATGAACGCGAGACAAGTATTTTGTTCGATCATAACCTCGATCGTGCGTTCTTGGAAACCACAGAGCCGTATACAGCCCGCAGGTGGTATGAAATATTCAAAGATGACTTAGATGTTAAGTTCGATGAACGTGCTGACAACCTTAAGATGGAAGTACCTATCGAATATTGCCGGAAACCGGAGTTAATTGTAAAAGCAAAATACAGGAGGTAGAAAAATGAAGAAAATACCGACAATTTTTAATCGCAATCCAGAAAACAGGAGTGAGGTTTTGAACGAACCACATCCAAGCTGTGATTGGGTGTTTAATGGGGAAGGTGTTGCAACTCGCAAGTATGACGGAACCTGTTGCCTAATCAATGAGGGGAAATTATACAAGCGAAGGGAGATAAACCCGGGTAAAAAAATACCAGTTAACTTTATTCAGGCAGATCATGACAATGTGACAGGTAAACTTGTTGGGTGGGTCGCTGTTGATAAGGACAAGCCCGAAGATAAATGGCATGTCAAAGCTCATAAAGCGAGCTTGACCGATGGTACTTATGAGTTGCTTGGCCCAAAAATACAGGGCAACCCAGAAGGATTTGAAGATCATGAGTTGCTGAAACATAGCGATAGCGAGCAGTATGCAAATGTTCCCAGAACTTATGATGGCATAAAGCAATTTCTAAAAGACAAGGATATTGAAGGGTTGGTTTTTCATCACCCTGATGGTCGCATGGCTAAAATTAAGAAGCGAGATTTTGGGTTAGATAGAGCGGAGGAATCATGAAGAAGCCGGATAATATAATCTTTCAAGGAGGGAAAACTTGTAGTTGATGATTTCCGATTCCGACAAATTATGACTGGATATTTGATAACGGGGTGAAGGGATGAAGATACTGAACTTATATGCTGGTATTGGGGGAAACAGGAAGCTTTGGGGCAACGAGCATGACATAACTGCTGTTGAAATTGACCCG
>PWLN01000441.1 GCA_003559375.1 Balneolaceae bacterium
AACTATTAAAAAAAGCAACCGATGGCGCATCAATTTTATTCAAACATATCTTGAAAGAGAACTCCCGGCCCTGGGATTGAACAGTGATATTCGGATTCTCAGAAAACTTCTTACCATGCTTTGCCATGTTCAGTCGAGCACATTAAATACTCAAAACCTGTCTAATGCACTTGGTGTTACCCGACCAACCGTTGCACGATACATTGATTTCCTGGAAAAATCCTACCTGCTCATCCGGATTGAACCCTGGTTTGCCAATATTAAAAAACGGCTGGTAAAAAGTCCCAAAATTTACCTGTCTGATTCTGGCCTGTTTCATTCACTTTTGGGAATTTCAGATTATTTGAAACTTATCGAACACCCGGCCGCTGGTGCATCCTGGGAGGGGTTTGTTATTCAGCAATCCCGGTCGATATTACCCCCGGAAATGGATCTTTGGTTTTTTCGAACCCATGAAGGGGCCGAAGCCGATATTGTATTATCAAAAAATGATTATCCCATAGCCACAGCAGAAATAAAATTTACTGACGCTCCCAAAGTGTCTAAAGGATTCAGAAATGTGACAGAATATTTAAAAACAAAAGACAATTTTGTGATTACTCCCGGATCAGAATCCTATCCTGTTGATGAAAATATTTCCGTTATATCGTTTGAAAACTGGTTGAAAAGGGTGATTCAATTCACAAATGAATAACAAAAACCAAACCGAAGTTGAAATACTACAATTCAGGTTAAAAGATCTGACCTAAACAAAATGTCATGGAGCACAACCTTAACCAGGCATGCTCCGCAACACGATCCACCTTGATTTACATTGAATCTACGCAAACCGGTGATCTTGCAAGCGATTGTCCGCGTGCATCTCTGATCTCAATTTCAAGATTACACCCGAACGAATCATTAGAAAAGCCGCCCCGTGGAGCTTCTACTCTTTGCATAGGCGGGATGGAATCAATACTTGAGTAGGATCCTAAATTAACAACTTCTGCACCACGCCGGTTAACAATAACAACTGTAACTCCTCCGCGAGGAGGTGCCTTTAAAATTTTATCCTTTACCGGATACATATCAAAATCTCTGGCACATGTTAAACAGGGATCGTCGGTTATTCGCTGGCCGCGGGGTATTATTTCCCGGTATCTTACACTCGATAATTCTTCAAGATGATCTTTTAGCGTACGTGTTTCAAGATTTACGATCCCAGGATTGAAATCAATATCCAGCTCTTGCCAGTTAACCTGGGTAATATTTCCGGCTGCCAGTTGTGGTGGTGTGAAAGGAAAGCCCGGATTGTCTATCAGATCGAGTGACGCCATTGGCGGGCTTGGTGGATTATTCAAAATCTGAATGGCAGCTATACTCTCGTTTCGGGCTGTCTGAAAATTATCGGTCGAAGATGTAACATAATTCTGAAGACCGCTTAATGCAGCTATTCCCTCATTTAAAAGCACGTTACTGATCAATGAAATCCTGACATTCAAACTTGTAATATCATGAATTAAACCCGGTATCCAATTTGAATTCGTAAGGTTATGCGTGATGTGATCAAACATACGCTCTGGAGTATGAGGAGGACGCCCAACGAGGTTTTCAATTATTTGCTCTATTGAATTAATAATCTCATTACGCTCATTTACCCCGGCACTTGATACAGCCTGATTTGCAACATTTAGCTGATTCAACAAGTTTTCAAATTCACTCATACCGGTTGTAAGTCCCGTAGAGGCAATTGGAATCCGGCCTTCTATCGCTTGTAACATTTCTACACTAACCGAAGCTACCATTTCATTCATCAGATTATAGCAGTCTATGAGGTCGCCAACTCTTCTGCCTGTTTGTTCAAATGTATTCAGTGCGAGTTCTACTGATTGATTGATAATCGGTTCAATGCTGTTAATTGTATTATGCAATGCCTGTCCGATATTATTCATTTCATCTTGTATCGTCTGAAGTTCCTGCTGTGAATCTTCTTCCCATGCATCTGCAAACTCGGCCAATGCTATTGCTGCACGGTTCCATTTCTCGTAAGTATCTGAAAGGGCTACTCCCAAATTCCAGCTTGCTTCTGCAAATTTATATGATTTTAAAAGCATCATTGGGATTGTCGGAATTTTCTTTTTAACACCCCCGCAAGATGGCAGACTTGCCAAAACACCAAAAAAAGCTTCAAGCATACCTTGTGGTATAATTACGCTTGACCAGCACGCTCCGCCATATGCAACAGCTGTTGATGGACATGCCGTGGTAACTGCCGTTGCACCTGTTGCTGCCTGGCTGGTGCCTTTAGAGCCAACTATTACACTTTTCACACATGCTACACAGGCAATACTAAAGGGGATTACTTTTTGTGAAGCCTCAATTCCCGTTGTTGCGGCTTTAAAACCTTCTTTTTCTCCAATATATGCTAATGCATCATTCAGATCGGTTAGCGCAAGTTCAAGTTCCCTGAGTTTTCTAAAGGTATCAGAATCGAGGTCTTTTGGCTTATTTGCTATCTGCTGCATCTGTGCAGCGATAGTAAGAGAACTGCCAATTGTTGGCTCAAGAAGCAGTGCAGATTCACCGATTTGCATTCCCATGTTTACGATTTCCAGGGATATGTCGCCAAGTTCAATAAAAAATTCTTCTAATTCATTGAGTGCAGCTTCAGAACCACATACCGGGTGATTTAAAAACTCATCAGTAGCATTTATGATTGGTTCAGCCAGCTGTACCGATTGGTTAAAGAAATTGATAGCCGGCCCAAAATTTACCTGGCTTGCAGCATCATTTACCCTTTTTTCTAACTCTTCCTGCGCTATTAAATACAATTGATCATTAAAATCAATCAGCTGATCAAGTACTTCACTATTACTTAAGGTATTATTCAACAAATCGAAGGCATCGCAAACCGGGTTTCCAAAAAAATCAGATGGGCATTGCGGAACATCAGGTAATTGTTGTGCTACCGATTTTGGCACAATTATTCCTGATACAGTAACAATAAACATAAAACTAAATACGACTAACTTCTGCATAATACCTGGTGATTTCTTTTTCATATTTCCTCCTCATTAATTTATTGGGTATTAATTTCATCCAAATAAAGCACGATACTTAACACATCGTAAATCACCTTATCCGGGTATCATTTAAATTTTTTTAATCCTTGATAAGCAGGCGCCATGCCGTACGGCTGAGCAATATTCCATTTTCGTTGAGCGCGGAAACCCGCCACTTGAGCTGATCGCTGTGGGTTTGATCAAATACCCAGCCCGGTGCACGATATGTCAAACTCCCCGGCTCCAGCCATGCCGTTAACAATTCACTTCCGTACCAGTCTTCCAATTCGAGCTGATAGATAGCTGCACCCGGTACATCTGTCCAGCTAAAATCCATGGATTCACCTGGAAACCAAGCCGCGTCGGGTAAGGGGAAAAGCGGCCTTATGGCTCCTGTGTTGGATGCAGTCATTCCTACCGGAGTATTGCCCACAAAATATCGCAGTGGAGGTATGGGAAAAGCTGCAACACCCCCGCTGTTAACAGTTCCGAATCCGGCGTTTACGGCGTCGAGGCTGCTGTCGCCTTCTTTATCATCCGTGGCCTCAATCCGCAGTAATATCATATACATTCCTTCAAAATCGCTTGGAATATCGGATATATCTGGTCCCGGCAGTATGAATGAATCGGACGATGGCGGCAGAAAATAGCTGAACCTTTCCAGTTCCAGGTATCTTCGCTGGAAGCCTCTTCTCTCAGCAGGCAGAGTGGCTTCGGTTAACAGGTCATCAAGAAGCGGTAATTCATCACCCGGACGCACCAACTCCCATCTTCCCTGAAGCTGTCCGGTTCCATTATATCTGATTTCCGCTGTAAATGGCTGAACAGGTTCTCCTCGCATAATACTGAGCACCGGTACATCATCAGCAAATGCCATTTGAACACCGGTTAAAGCAAAAGGAACCCTTGCTCCGCCGCCGGCAAGCCGGCAGGTTACATTCACATATACATCAGGGCCTCCGGTGAGGCTTTCAAAACGTCTTACATAGAAAAATGTACCGATACCACCCCTCGCAGCCTCCTGATAGGCTCGCCGTGCAACTGATGACGGAATGGACATAATATCTGTAAAACCGCCCACTCCGCTTTCTGTCGATAAATCGAATGCATCGGGAAGTGAGCCGTAAATGGTTCCCGGCCTGCACCGGGTTCCTGCATGAGGATATGCATTTTCCATCTCACCACACCATAAAGCTTCAGCTGGCCTGTATCCCTGAATATTCCCATAGGTCAAAAAAACTACGGTCGGGCCGCTGGCATTTACGTTTACTCCAACAGGATGCACCCCAATCTGGCCATTGAGTGGTTCGAATAACAGTATTACAAAAAAGATGGTTATAAAATGTCGTTTCATATCTTAGAAAAGGTTTAAAGTTATGCCAGACTGCAATGTCCAGATCATGTTTTCATCCGGTTCTTCGCGGAAAGGATCTACCCTGAAAGTTTCAACCCTTGAAAAGCGCACATACAAGCTGGCTCCGGGTGGATTTTGGAGATTTGTAAGAAAATTGAAACGCCATGTGGCTTCTGCGCTGATTTGTGTCTGTGTTTGAAGACGGGTATCGGCCCTGTCGAACCGGCGTGATGGTTGATAGGAACCCCTGAGATTCAAATTATTTGCCGGCCTTAACTGAAGGTTGAAACCCAGCCTTCGTGCAATCTCCGTATCATTATTTGCCCTGTTTTTATTTAGATCGAAATTTAGATTGGTGCCCAGATCAATCAACGAAACCGGTGCAAACCGGAAACTCAATGTGTGATTATTTCGGATGAAATCGTTGTTTTCACGGCCGGGCTGCCGGTTGTCCTGGAATGAGGTTTGAAACCGGTAACTGAACGACCATTTGCTTTTCTGCCAGGCAGATGAAAATTGGTACACATAATTTTTCTGATCGGGGACATGCGATTCATCAAATCCGCCTTCCGGAGGTACACCTGCTCCGAACTGATGAACATAATTGTAACTGTACCCAAGATTCGGCAATATCCAGGATGGAATATTACTGTCGATTCTGATGAGAGTGGATGTATTCATTTGTACCTGTATACTGTGCTGCCTCGATAGTGTTTTTAAAACAGAGGGCAGATTATCCAGGTTATCCTCGTTGCGGCGGTGTTGAAGGGTTACACTCAGCGGGCCGGCACTCGTTGTTGCACTGAATTGGTGTTCTTCGATATCTCCGCGAACAAATACACCGATAGTTTCATATAATGGATCAATCCTGGTAAAACGGTAGCCTGATCTCATGTTAAAAGGCGCTCGAGGCAAAAAGTCCATATTTCTGATCAGCTGTGCGCTTATATCTCCATGCCATGCCATTCTGTTTTCGGTGAATACGGATACAAGCTCTTGACCCTGACTCAGATTCGGGTCACTCGGATTTCTGAAGCTGCTCAGTGCCACACTGGCTTCAGTGCGGATTCGGCGGTCCCAAAGGGTGCTGAGCAGCCGCAGTCCTGCACCACGGCTTGTCTCGGAATCAAGAATTGCCTCCTGGTTAAACGAATTTCTTGGCTCTCTCGCACCAAATACTGTTGTTGCTTCAAGCCGGAGTGCACCCGGCGCATTTTCAATTGCATCAAATCCAACCGTACCGCTGATAATGCGATGGCCGGGATCCGTAAAACCGGCAAGATTGCTCCATCCTACAACATTTCCGGCATATGTGCCCGCAACTGTGATGTCAAGAAAATCGTCAATCTCCTGGCGATACATCAGCCCCCGGCTTTGAAAATTATTGAGCAGATGCTGGTGCTGGCCATGCCGCAGATGCCCTGCAGTAATTTTTGAACCACGGTTTATCGCATTGATCTGATATCGAGCAAGGTCTATCTTTGGTGCTTCTTCACCCAGATCCCTGAAACGGAGTGCCTCTCTTTCAAAAGAGACACCGACGATTTGTGTCTCCAGATTTAACTGCCAATCATTCTTAATGGCAAGGGCTTTCATGTTCAATTGGCCTGTGATGTCCTGAAACGTGGGGCGTTCACTTTCCGGAATGATTGGCCGTTTCTCTTCCACAAGCTGGCCTTTATTTGTTAGGGTAAGGCCAGGGGTTGCTGATAGTTCTTCAATTCCGCCAATCGTACGAACATTCAGTGAAAACCGGGCAATTTCATTCCATTGGTCATCTTCATCAACCAGAAATATTTTAACTTTTTTCTTACCTGAAGGTAAAGCAACCCTGTCAGAAGGATAGG
>PWLN01000030.1 GCA_003559375.1 Balneolaceae bacterium
AATTTACAGCTCGTTCAAAATGTCCTTATTGAATTAGGGGCGAATCCAAATTCAATAATTTCAGATATTTCAAATGATGATACAATTGTAATTGCCAAATTTAATTCTCCTATTTCTATTGATTTAATTTCTTGCATTTCGGAGGTGATTTGGGTAAAAAAAAATTCTGAAGATATTCCTCTGAATTTGAATGTATCTGGAGTTGCTCAGAGCGGTAATCCTCCAATTGCAAGGCTCAATCTCGATGGTACTTTAATAAGAACTGCTAATGAAACAACTCACCCCATCTGGGAAAGAGGCCTTCATGGAGAAGGCCAAATTATCGGCGTAGTCGATTTAGGTGATTTAAACCTCAGCAATCCATTTTTGACACACTCCACCAACGAATCAATGGAACCTGGCGAATCACATCGTAAAATAATCAAGATCATACCAAGACCGGATAGCACTTCTAATTCTTCCCACGCCATGATGGTTGTTGGTTGTGCCATTGCTGATCACTTTGATGAACCTGGAGAACATCAACACAGAGGCGGGGCCTGGGCGGCCAGGATATTATATGCTGATAGAAGAGCTTTAGATAATCTTTCAGCATTTCTTGATAATTGTATAGAAAATAAAGCATTAATAATTAACCGATCTTTAATGCAATTTGTTGATGATGTTAAAATGGAAGATGGTGAGGCTAAAACATACAATGAAACATCAAACATTCCTGAAGGATTTAAAATTGGTGATTCAGTAAAGCCTGGTACTAAAGTCGCCTATGGACCAGTTGCCAAAAAAATTGACAGGTTTTTATTTCAAAATCAAGACTATATTTTTATTAATGCATCACCAAATACCCGTCATGGCTATGGTGATTGTGGAGTGGTAGCAAAAAATTCCGTGGTTGTTGGAGGTGTACTTTCACCGCCTGCACATAATAGTAGAACCAGAGATTTAATTTCAAGACAAGAAGATCCAGGAGAGCGATCAACTACTGCAGATAATAGAATAAAGCCGGATATATTAGCAGTCTCTCAAAACATAACAACCACTGATTTAGATGAGGAAACCATTTCATGGCAACGTCCCGCAAACAGTTTTGCCGCACCACATGTTTCTGCTGCTGCAGCATTGGTAAGGCAGTACTACATGGAGGGATGGCATAAAAATGGTGATCGTGACCTTGACAATGGAATTACCCCTTCCGGTTCATTAATTAAAGCAACATTGCTTAATGCTACTGTGCCATTGCCAGATAAAAATAAATACCCTTTTGAAGGTGATGGTTGGGGAAGGCTACAACTTAACAGAACACTTGCATTTCAAAATTCTAATAATACTTTATTCGTTTTTGATATACCAAATGAAGCTGGAATACAAAGACAAAGTGAATTTATAGGAATGCCACCGCATAAGTTTCAAATTAAGGAAAATGCAAGAAGAGTAAAGATAACTTTAGTATACAATGACATACCAAGTGACGCCCCTAATGATGATAGTCCGGTAAGAAATAATATTAGGTTGAAATTATCCGTACCATTTAAACTTGGTGATTTTGTATCACCCACATATTATTGTAACGGATTCATTGAAGGCTCTTTGGTTTCACAACCATTTACGATGTTTGATTCGCCAATATTTGGCGATACTATTAATAACGTTAGACAAATAGTTCTTGATAGAAATGAATCTGATATACCAATAGGAGAATGGCTCGTAAATATTAATGCTGTTTCATTTCATAGGAAAAGAACAAGAGAACTAATGAATGAAGCTTTGCAAAGAGATAAGGTAGATTTAACAGATCACAACTGGGGTCAGGGTTATGCCATTGTAGTTTCAATCGAATACGACTAACCATGAACACTGAAAACATTTAAGTTGATTGCCCGGACGCAAAGATTGTAAACCATTATTAAGTGTAAATAAATTAAAATGCTAAACTACTAATTTAAGAAGGGAGCAAGCAGAAAAAGTTTTTTACTTATTCAATTTAAATAGTTTGCAGAGTTAAAATTTAATTCGTATATGAAGGATAATGTTAAATCTTATTAAATCAGTAACTTTAAATAAGATTAAGAGATCTTTGCTACTTTGATTCAAGTTAAATAAAACCATAATCAGAGATTACATGGCCTACCAACCTCCTTATGATTACAATATTCATTTAGGTTCAGTGGAGGCTTTCGACCCGCGAGATGCTGATATTGGTGAATTAGATCAAAAAATTGCCGAAGGCAAGCAGTTGCTGGCAAGTGCCTTAAACATACAGGTAAATGATCTTCCAGACTTTGGCGGTGAATTGTACATTGTTCAATTACAGGCGGTGCCATCTGATCAGGACCTTGATGACCTGACTGTGGATTACGGCCTTTCATTTGATCATCCATTATCAGATATAACCTACCTGGAAAGATTGACTGTGGAACAACTGAACTCACTGAATAATGCCAAGAGTGATGATTATTCAGGAATTCGTGCGGTTGTGCCATATTGGCCTGAATTGAAAGTGCACCACACAGGAATATTTGCAGATAAGATTAGTTTTGGCTTATATGATGAGGTATATATAGATCAAATAAAGATACTGCTGAAGGATTTGGGGACAAGTGAAGAGAAGATTCAGATTGATCATTCAGGTGATGAGACCGTTATTTATGTTCAATTTGAAAATGAGGCTTTACTTGATTTGATTATGGCATTACCGGTTGCAGTTTGGGGAGAGAAAAGTGGAAACATCATAGAATACAACCTTAATGCTTCTGGAATAGTTCAGAGTGGAAATGCTGCATTCGGAATGTCAAATCCTGACAATACTGAAACCCGATTTGCTAATGAATTAACACACCCAATATGGGAAAGGGGTATTCAAGGTCAGGGGCAGGTAATTGGCATTGTAGATGGCGGAGAACTTGATTTACATCATAACTTTCTCAGACATGCAATAAATGATTCAGATTTAATAAATCCGGGACCTGATCACAGAAAAGTCGTTGGCTATCATATGCCTTCAGCACCTGTCAGACAAACGAACCATGGTATGAAAGTCGTTGGATGTGCTTTAGGCAGTCATATTAACCCAACCTCAATATTTAATCAACATAGAGGGGGAGCATCTGAAGCAAGACTAAGTTACACAGATAGGTTATATGGAAATACTCTCCAACTACATAGTAAATTTGAAGAATTCAAACAAGATCGTGCATTTATAATAAACAGAAGTATGGGACGCAATTCTGATAATAGAGTATCATATGGTGAAATGGCAAGAAAAATAGACGAGTTTTTATATGATAATGCCAATGAAGAATACATTTTTATAAATGCCATCCCCAATATAGGTGACCGATATACGTCATGCGGAACTATAGCTAAAAATGCAATATCTGTTGGTGGTATAAATGCAAATTTTGAGAGAGTAGAGGATCAAATTACACACCAATTCTTGGTGGATAATGAAGAATCTCATGTGGTTAGGGCTTGTTTCGATGTAGACGGCAATACTCGAATAACTGTTATCAATAGTAATGGAGTAGAGATGACTTATAGAATACAAAGAGGGCAAGAAGATGCGTTTACTTTAGACGACCCACCTATTCCTGTGAACCGAAGCAGACAAGCTAGAAACCCCGATACGAGATCAACCTCTGAAGATTTAAGAATTAAGCCAGATATTCTGGCTCTATCAACTGAAATCACCTCATCAACATTTAGTTTTGATGCAGAAAATTTTTGTGACACTACAGGTTTATCCGAACAAATAAATAGAGATGACGATAACTTTTCCGAATCATCTGGATCCAGCCTTGCTGCCCCTCATGTAGCTGCTGCCGCCGCATTAGTCAGACAGTATTTTCAAGATGGATGGTATGTAGCAGATAGACAAAACGGTGCTGTTAGGTTTCAAACAATTTATGGCACATTAGTTAAAGCTGTATTGCTTAATGCAACAGTACCACTATCTGGTAGAGATTCATACCCTTTCCCTGGTGATGGGTGGGGACGGTTACAACTTGATCGCACACTTCAATTTGCACCGACGGACAATCAAACCCTGGAATCAGGTGAGGTTTCTTATTTTAGAGTATTCGCATTTGCAAATAATGAATCCCGCAATGAAAGAGGACGCCACCCCCCAATTCCCATTGTTTTAGAACAAGATGTCAGTAATTTGAAAGTCACTCTCGTTTTTAACGACTATCCTCACTCTGACCCGAATGATCCTTCTCCAACAAAAAATCAACTTTCACTGGTGCTTTATAAATTGACTAAAAATGGATTACCGGAAAGAATGTTTTCATGTAACAATTTTAATAATGGAGATAATTGGCAGTATTCGAAAATGACGGAGTCTATGTCAGTTCATTTACCATTTATAATGCCAAGTAGAAGTAAAGATGATCTGAAAAATAATGTCCGCCAAATTGTAGTTGAGAATGCGGAGCAAGGTAATTGGGTATTGTTCGTACGGTTTCATCATGTTCATAAAACTATCGAAAAAACCGGCCCATTCAATTTAAGACGTAAGAATGTGCCTAAGCCATCAGGCTTTTCAGTTGTTATTTCAGGACACCAGCCATGAACACCGAAAACATCACCCTGTTCCTCGCCAGGGCATTTGAACCGCTGGCATATAACCTCTCAAGTGAGAATGCACTTCCTTTTCTCTATTCATTAGGTTTGCCCACTCCAAATACCGATTTGGATGAATTGGTTCAGTCTGCAGGTAATGTTGCAACAAAAGCTGAAGAGATGGCGGCACTTTTGCCAGACTTCATAAAAGCTGTAGAAGAAAATGATAAAGTACAGATACTGGAAAGCAGCTACCTCGTTTCAACACTGTTAATTGAAGTTATCTCCAACATAAAATCTTTATCGGATAAGGCAGAACAACTCGATACAGGCGGTTTCATTGCCGAGTATGAAAATTTTGTCAGTAAACTGCCGACAAGAATCATAAACTATTTACTGGTTAATCACATCAGTTTTTTCAGCCCAAATGGCTACAATACAGCGGTTTTGCTGGGCTTGATAGATGAAAAACATCACAGGGATGTTCGAGGTGTTGTTCCTGAATTTACGGAATTCATCGTTCACTGGGAGCGGCTTACCGGTATTATTCAGGACCCATTCGGAGTACTCAGCGATGTATATAAATGGGGCAGTAATGACTTTGAATGGGATTTGTTCCTGCGTAACATTTTCTTCCTGATGCTGAACTCCCATTTTGCCTTTGTGCAAAAGAACGAGGAGAAAAACCTTCGGTTTCTCAGAATGTTGCTGGTTGATATATACCCGTCTGAGGATCAGCCTCCGGGATTAAAAGCCGAAACACGTACTGACCTTGCGCAGGGGGCAACGAAAACATGGAATCTTACCGAAAATATTGACCTGACTGCATCCATAACAGGGGCATTAAATGCAGGAGCTTCCATTGAAATTCACCCTGATGGAACATTTGTTATCAACCCTCCAGCCGGTTCTTTTGAAGGAGTAGCAAGACTGGCACTTCGAATTCATGATCCCGCAAAACTCAAAATTGCACTCATTGGCTCCGAAGCAGGCACCCGTATTGAAGCAGAACAGCTCTTGATCCAGGCCGGGCCTGATGTACAGCTTAGTTCCGGAAACGGATCATCATCAGATCTTACCGTTTCTGCCCAAATAGATAATGCCTCTTTTGTACTCGACATATCCAGAGCAGATGGTTTTTTGCAAAATATTCTGCCCGCTAATGGCTTATCCCTGGATTTTAATGCAAAAATATCATGGTCTAAAAGCAAGGGACTGCACTTTGAATCTCAAATAGGCTCTGACCTTGCATTTAACTTCCCGACAAATTTTTCACTGGGCCCCATAGATGTTCACTCTTTTACAGCAGAATTCGGATTTATAGAAAAGGGCTTGAATTTACGTTCATCAGCAGCTATTAGTGGAAAGTTCGGCCCCATTACTTTTTCGATCAGTGGAGTGGGTGCAGTAACTGAGCTTTCTGTTTCAGAAGATTTGAACGGAGTGCTGGGTATCATTGATACAAGCACTTCCTTCGTTCCGCCCAATGAAATTGGCCTTACCATCGATTCCGGCGCCGTTACCGGTGGTGGTTTCCTGAGACTGAATCCGGAAAAAGGCGAATATTCCGGAGCCTTACAGTTAGAGTTCGCCAAACTCGGGCTCAATGCCATTGGTATCTTGAATACTAAA
>PWLN01000381.1 GCA_003559375.1 Balneolaceae bacterium
AGATCCACAACGGTATCACCGGGTTTGATATGTGCATGTTCTGTAGGCAGACCACAGCCAAGACCCAGGTCGGCTTCTTTATTGTAGCCGCTTAGATGGGAGTAGTCATCAGCAAAAATTTCGTAGTCGATGGTTGCCAGCCCTTCAGGAGAACAACAGCCGGCCACCGGTTTTTGTTGAAGGGAGGTGCGGCCGATGTTATCATATTTTTCCAGAACAAGTTTTTTAAGTCCGGTGTTGGAATCTGTTTTATTCATATCGTGGTACCTTAACTGACGTGTTAAAAATTATTCAAACTGATAAATTATAAACTGTTACAGTGTATAATAAATATGTATTGTGCAATGTTTTCGAATTTAACAGCAATTGGTATTGTAAAGGGTTACAAGATTGTTTAGAAATCCTGTCAGGAGATCGTTTAACTCTTTAATACCATCCGGATCAAGGCAGTAACAGGTGCGAACACCCTCTACCTCTCCTTTAATCAATCCGGCAGTTTTGAGAGCTTTCAGGTGCTGGGAAACGGTTGACTGTGCAAGTGGCAGTACATCTGTTATATCTCCACAAATGCAGGTATTTTGTTCAGAGAGCAGCCTGAGTATGGCAATACGTGCGGGATGCCCGAGAGCTTTGGCAAGCTCCGCTGTTCGTTTTATCTTGTACTCTTCTATGTTAATGGGGTCAAGTGTAATCATACTATTCATCGTAAATTTACGATGAATATATAAAGTTGTTACATCCCTGTCAAAAAAAATTATAGTGCTGTTGGCATCCTGCATCCCATGTTCATAAGCCATCCAGCGCTGGCAGAATCCCGACAAGCATGTCGGGAATGCTGACAGGTTGTTGGAAGCAACTTTGCCAAAAAACACACTTCAGCATTTAAATTCGATTTCAATTTCACATTGAAAAATTGTATTGTTAGCCCCATTATATTCTGTTACTCCTTAATCCCAAAAATGTATTGCCAGAATGAGTTTTGAAATGATTTTGCCTAAAGAGAAGTATGATGTCGCAATTGTTGGTTCCGGTGCGGGAGGGGGAATGGCCGCGAAAGTACTTTCAGAAGCAGGGCTGTCGGTAGCCGTATTGGAAGCCGGAGGCTTTTATGATCCGATGCAGGAAGAATTCAGGACACAGCTTCGATGGCCATGGGAATCACCACGAAGAGGAGCCAATACGGTTCGTCCGTTTGGAGACTTTGATGCTGCATGGGGAGGATGGGAGATCGAAGGTGAACCCTATCTGAGAAATCCTGGCACTTCTTTCGACTGGTTTCGCTCGCGAATGCTTGGAGGGCGGACCAATCACTGGGGGCGTATTTCACTGCGTTTTGGTCCGAAGGATTTTAAGCGAAAAAGCATTGACGGACTCGGTGAAGATTGGCCGATTGGTTACGAAGATGTAAAACCATATTACGACAGGGTCGACAAACTGGTAGGTGTATTCGGAACGAATGAAGGACTCGAGGACGATCCCGATGGCTATTTTCTGCCACCACCAAAACCGCGTCTGCATGAACTCTATATCAAAAGGGCAGCAGAAGGTGTAGGCGTACCGGTGATACCATCCCGCCTTTCTGTACTCACAAGGCGGGTGAATGATGAAAGGGGGGCCTGTTTTTACTGCAACCAGTGTAACCGGGCTTGTAACGTCTATGCCGACTTTTCATCCGGTACCTGTCTTGTTCAGCCGGCGATGAAGCGCGGTAACGTTGATCTCTTTACAAATGCCATGGTAAGGGAAGTAATGACCGACAGCAACGGCCTCGCTACCGGGGTGGTGTACATCAATACAAAAAACCTGCAGGAACACAGAATACAGGCGAGAGTAGTTGTTCTGGGAGCTTCAGCCTGTGAAACCGCCCGTTTGTTGCTGAACTCAAAATCAGCGGCCCATCCTGATGGCCTGGCGAATGGCAGCGGTGTAGTTGGCCGTTATCTGCACGATTCCACAGGATCAGACCGGATGGCAATCCTGCCGGCTCTTTTCAACCGGGAACGTTATAACGAGGATGGCGTAGGCGGAATGCACGTATATACCCCCTGGTGGCTCGATAACAACAGAATGGATTTTCCACGGGGTTATCACCTTGAGTACTGGGGTGGGATGAGTATGCCGTTGTATGGTACAGGTTTTGGAATGGATTCGATGAGGCAGCATATCAGTGATCAATTTGGCAATCCATCTCCGAACGGTGGATATGGCGCCGGGCTGAAAAGGGATATCCGGACTTTATATGGCTCAACTGTCGGAATATCCGGTCGCGGTGAGTGTATAGCCAGGTACGATAATTATTGTGAAATTGACCCAAATGTTGTGGATAAATATGGCATTCCGGTTCTGCGGTTTAATTACACCTGGAGTGAACACGAACTGAAACAGGCTCAGCATATGCATGAAACATTTGAAGAAATCCTCACCGCGATGGGCGGCATTTTGGTAGGAGAAAAACCGGGTGCTGATCGTGAATACGGGCTTCATGCACCGGGACGAATTATCCACGAGGTAGGCACGACAAGAATGGGGGATGACCCTTCTACATCGGTACTGAACCAATATGCACAGGCGCACGAATGTAAAAACCTGTTTGTGGTCGACGCCGGAAGTTTCGTATCGCAGGCCGACAAAAACCCAACATGGACAATCATGGCACTCTCCTGGAGAACATCTGATTATATAGTAGAGCAGATGAGCCAGGGTAACTTATAAAAAGCTTATGAAACGGCTGACGAGTGCATTTCTCGTCTGCCGTTTGTAAACGATGATAACTTTTAACCCGGATTACGCATTAGACTTCCGAAGTCTAACGGAGCATCGAAAGGAACCTTCATCGGTTAACATATTGAAGATTTTAAAAAATTTGAAAGACTTCGGAAGTCTTTTTGGTCTTATGCGTAATATGGGTTTAACCGAGAAATAGAACGATTCGTCAGACCAGAAAAGCACTGGTCAGACGAGGGTGCAAAGTGATTCGCGAAATAGAATATAGAAACAGGAACAGAATTGATTCGTCAGACCAGGAAGGCACTGGTCAGACGAGAATGTAAATTGATGAAGAATACAGATTATGGATAGAAGAGAACATTTAAAGTTATTACTTGCAGGTGGTGTTGGTGCTGGCTTATTTCTGGCATCGGGATGTTCGGAAGAAGACCGGCGGCAAAGTGAAGAAATTTTGCGTGCTTCCGATTTAAGTTATGGACGGGCTGATTATGAAATGGAACATGACAAGCGGTTGTTAAGTGAAACTTTTTTCACGGAGGCAGAACTTGAAATGGTAAAAGTTTTAGCTGATATTATCATCCCTGCTGATGATGAATCGGGCAGCGCAACGGATGTCGGTGTTCATGATTTTATCGAATTCATGATGAAAGACTCCCCGCCATTTCAGTTGGTTACAAGGGGCGGGCTCATGTGGCTGAATAACCAGTGTAACACCAGGTTTGGAAAACCATTTCTGGATTGCAGTGAATCCGAGCGGCTAGAATTGATTGACCTTATCGCTTATCCTGATCGTGCAGCACCTGATATGCTATATGGTGTCCGGTTTTTTAACCGGATGAGGGATCTTGTGGCAACCGGTTTCTTTACCTCGCGAATGGGTGTGGACTATCTTGGATATCAGGGTAACAGGCCGGGCTTTTGGGATGGTGTTCCCGCGGAGGTTCTCAGAAATCATGGTCTTGAGTATGATCAGAAAACACTGGATGAGAGCATTAAAGAAGAAGATCGTTACCGTATTGCAGAATGGGATGATAACATGAACCCAATCTGATAGCCGGTTAGCCGATAGCAGCTTTTATCCAGTCGATTTCAAGCTGGAAAGGGCTATTCTTCTTGTCGCTGATCAGTACTTCGGGCATGTTTTGGGATTAAAACATGAAAAAAAATCCATTCGTGTCTTGGCGACTCGTCGGTTCAAAAAAACAGCAGGCAGCGCCACCCCAAAGGGATCAACTGCCTGCTTATGAGTGAGGTACTTATCTTAACACATCAACCAAAACAAAACTTTTTACTCACCAATCAGCACCAATAACGGTACTTTTGAGTAGATGCTCATCTTTTTAGCATAGTTTTTATCGAGCAGCAATCCAATGACTGATTTTTTATAACGGTTCATTACCATAGTGGAAATGCTCTGCTCGTTTACATATTCCGAAATTCCAATGAAAGCGTCATCATGGACCTTCAGTGAGAAATCAATTTTTTTGTAAACTTTTTTCTCTTTAACCAGCTCTTTCATACCTCTGAACTTGATGTCGGTTTCAAGGTCATCCTTATCGGAAACATGAAGTACATGTATTTCCGAATGAAATAGCCCGGCAAATTCAGCAAGATTCTCCAGGTTTCTAAGGTCTTTATGTCGAAAATTTGTAGTAAAGAGGATTTTATCAAAAGACACTTCTTTCACCCCTTCTGGCACTGCAAGAACAGGTTTGGGGGATCTAAGAATCACATCTGTTGACACACTTCCAAACAAGACCTTTCTTGTTGGTGCATCCATTGCACTGCCCAGTACAACCAGATCGATATTCAGGTCGCTGATAGCTTCCAGAATCTGTGATATTGGCTTGCCGATTCTAATCTGATGTTTGATTTTGAACGTTCTATTCGGATACTTTTCATCTATTGAACCGATAAGACTTTCAAGATGCTGTTCCGCATTTTCTTTCAGATAGTCGATAACTCCGTCTACATTGGTTGGGAAATTAAATGGGGGATCAATAACATGCAGCAGTGTTATCCTTGCATCCAGTTTATTGGCCAGTAAAGCGGCATGATTCAGTGCATTTTTTGAGCAGTCTGAGAAATCGGTGGGCATAAGTATGTGCCTGGCTAGTGAAATCATAACTCTCTGATTTAAAAGATTCTGGTTTCGTGTTTAGCTAAGTAAAATTAAAACTTAACCGGAATCATAGGTATACTCTTTCAGATGAGACAAAGGTAGGGGAAAGCCTGATTATGGCAGATGTGAGATGGCAAACGGTAAATGTCAGATGACTGAAATTCGGATTTCAATTCTTATGCGGTAATTTCGAGCCACAAATTTTTTCCAAAAAGCGGGGTAACACCATTGAATAACTTGCCGAAAACCAATCCCGGAAAGAAACTTCCCCTTTTTCAAAGGGGGTCGGGGGGATTTCAGGATCGTCGAATAAATGGCCGCAGTTTTAGTTAAGAAGTTGTTTATGCCATAAGACAAGGGGTGTATTGGGAAAGATAAAATCGTAGGTTCAAGCCGGAAAACAGCATTTCATGGTAATCTTTCATTGGTAGTAACTATTTGTAAAAATATTTACCGTATTGCAAATAAGTTCCGGCAATGTATTCTCATTTTTATATTGTGTAACAATGAATACTGACACTAATACAATAAATCATGAAAACCGTCCTGCCATATATACGATATGAATACTGTTGTTAAATCATTTCGTTTAATTTTTTATTGGTCGCTGGTTTTGTCTTTAATGCCGGATATTGTTTTTGCGCAGGAGCCGTTAATCATTCAAAGGCTTACCTCGCCTGTAATCTTTGATGGTATACCTGATGAAGAATCGTGGCAGGGCATCATACCTTTGCCTCTTGTTACCTATTTTCCGGAAGATGGGCGTGCGCCTACTGAGCAGTCTGATGTTCGCATCGCGTATGATGATGAATATCTTTATATCGGCGCCCGGCTGTACGATTCCAATCCTGGCGGTATCCAGGCGGTTACTTTCCGGCGCAACTTTCAGAATCTATCGACAGACAGTTTTGGCATTATTCTGGATACCTTCAATAACAATGAAACGGCAATGGCTTTCTTTACCACGCCAACAGGAGCCCGGGCCGATTTCATCATATCCAATGATGCTGAAGGTACAAACCCTTTTAATTATGACTGGGATACGTTCTGGGATGTGGAAACCGTGCAAAATGAAGAAGGCTGGTTTGTTGAGATGCGAATACCTTTCAGCACCCTTCGTTTCCAGAGTCAGAATGGCCGCATTGAAATGGGATTAACAGTTAAAAGATGGATTGCAAGGAAAAATGAGTCCAATATATTTCCGGCCATTCCGAACAATTGGGGTTATAACGGTCATTTTAAACCTTCACAAACACATCCGGTAGTATTTGAAAATATTGATCACAGAAAACCGCTTCACATAACACCTTATCTTCTTGGTGGTTTCAG
>PWLN01000040.1 GCA_003559375.1 Balneolaceae bacterium
ACACCGGTGAGATTCGACCAGCCATTGCCAAGAGTAAGCCATGGCCAGGAAAGATCCCAATTGTGATGTAAAAATTCATATCCAACCCAAACTGACGCTGCAAATAAAGAGGCTAAACCCGGATGAATACCAGCATTGAAGATATAACGTATCATCAGAAGCGGGATAAGCATAATTGCAGCATTTGCAAATATTGCTGCCATTCCACCTGCTATAGTTGCCATCATAAGCCAATACGTTGAAAAGAAATTCCACAAAACAAATGCGGGATAAGCGTAATAAGCCACCTCGCGATTGGATTCACACAGAGAGGCTAACCTGAAAAGCAATATGAAAGCCGGTATTTGAAGGATTGAAACATTAAATGGCGGAAATGACAGAGCCAGTAATATGGGTGCTGTCAGGGAGAGTGCCCATTTATGATCCCAGAACCGGAATGGGGTTGAAAAAGACACTTTATTCATTGGATATCGCTTTGCGCTGTGCGCCTTGCGCAAGGCATTTTTTTGGTTCATTCATCATAATTTTTTCCTGCAATTACTACTACTATTTCTCCTTTTATGGATTCACGTTTTTTATAGTCTGTTAAAACATCAGAGAGCTTGCCACGGTTCAGCTCTTCAAATTTTTTTGTCAGTTCACGTGCTACACAAACCCAGCGGTCACTGCTGTTCATCTGGTGAAGCGATTCAAGAAAACGAACAAGTTTGTGAGGGCTTTCATAGATAATTGTAGTGATTTCCGAATCGGAAATGGATTTTATCCGGCTCTGGCGGCCTTTTTTGGGTGGAAGGAATCCTTCGAAAATAAACCTGTCAGATGGCAGCCCGCTGGCTGCGAGTGCAGTCGTTAATGCATCAGGGCCAGGAATCACTTCAACCCGATAGCCATTTTGATGAGCTGCCCTTACTGCGAGAAATCCGGGATCTGAAATTCCTGGCATTCCCGCATCACTGATTATTGCTATATTCAGGCCGCTTTCAAGCAGATTCATCATATGTTCAACTTTTTGATGCTCATTGTGCTGATGAAACGAAAATGTTGGTTTATGAATTTTATATTGTTTAAGTAACACATTCGATGTACGGGTATCCTCACAGGCGATCTGATCAACATGATTAAGTATTTCAACTGCCCGATTGGAAAAATCTCCCAGGTTGCCGATGGGTGTTGCTACAACGTATAGTGTTGCCAAAGAGAATTATTGTTGATTTTTGTTTCAATGATAATAACAAAACTTGTAGTTTCTTACAGAAATGAAAAGTGAAAAGCTGGAGCGGTAGCGGAAGTCCCGATAAACATGTCGGGATGAAAAGCTGGAGCGGTAGCGGAAGTCCGGGCAGACTTGTCGGGATAAAAGCACCTGCGCTATCTGCTATGCCAAGTTTACTCAAGAAGTTTAAACATAGTTGAGGCTTCGTAGATCAGGAAAGCTTTGGTGGGTTAAATAGTTGGAGTTTCGATGACAATAATAATAGGCTTATAATTAAGCATACTGTTTTGAGTAGAAATTTCGGCAGGTTTGGCAGGTAGATGTTTCAGTCTGCAAACTATATACAAAGAAATCAAAGACAATTAAAATTTGACAAATGAACTTTAAACCATCAGGAATAAATCATATTACCATCAGGGTAAACCGAATTGAAAAATCGGAGGAATTTTACGGAAAAATTTTGGGCTTTGAGCTTGTCAGAAAGATGGGCCAGAGTATGGCCGTTTATAAAATCGGGGATGAGGATACTCTGGTTATTGTAGAGGCAGAAACAAGTTATGATCCCAACTCACGTGACTTCAGAGTGGATCATTTCGGTTTTTTCCTCAATTCAACTGAAGAAGTGGATGAAATGGCCGTTTATCTGAGAGATCATGAGGTTACGATATTGAGCGGCCCGGCCAACAGGAAAAAAGGCAGGTTTCTCTTTGCCTCGGATCCTGACGGCAATCTTATTGAGTTTTTTTATGAGAATGAATAAAGATTACAACGTACATATTGTCACAACTATCATCCAGTACTGTTTATGGCATGTTATTTGCAATAAAGCTGACAAAAAATTATGATCATAAACGTAGTTACTAATCAAGGTTAAAACGGGAAAAGAAGAAAAATTTTTAATAATGAGTGTAAAACAGAAAAAAAAATCATCCGCAATTAATGGTGAAAATAATTCATCACCTGAGAATTCAAATACGCATTCAAACACAGATGACAAATCTCAAGCTGCTGAAGTAACAAAAATTAATGAACTTGACGAGCTTGTAGTTATGCAACAAGCCAAAATTAATGAACTTGAAGAAGAGCTTGCACAGCTCAGGGATACACAGTTGCGTAAAGCTGCTGAAATGGAAAATATGAGGAAAAGACTTCAGCGTGAAAGGGATCAGATATTTCAGATCTCAAGGGAAAGTGCTGTGCTTGATTTCCTGCCCGTGAGTGATGACCTGCAGCGCACGCTCGATGCTATGAAAAATGATGATTCAGGTGAAGCTTATATTGATGGAATTAAAATGGTTGCGAAAAAATTTGAGGAAATACTTGAAAAGCAGGGTGTCACAAAAATTAATGAAACAGGAGTACCGTTTGATGTGGAATTGCATGATGCCCTGCTGAGCCAAAAACCTGAAGATGAATCCATTGAAAGTGGCACTGTGATCCAGGTCATTGAAAACGGGTACCGTATTGGCGAAAAAACCCTGCGCCATGCAAAAGTAATTGTTAGTCAATAAACCCACTATTCATGTCGAAACGAGATTATTATGAAGTATTGGGAGTATCGAAAAGTGCGGACGATACTGAACTCAAAAAGGCGTACCGCAAACTGGCGATGAAGTATCATCCCGACCGAAATAAAGGAGACGCATCAGCTGAAAAAAAGTTTAAGGAAGCGTCTGAAGCTTATGATGTTTTAAGGGATCCTCAAAAAAGACAGCGTTACGATCAGTTTGGCCATGCCGGAATAAATGGCAGCAGTTTTGGTGGATCGGATTTTGGAAGCGCTAATTTTGAGGACATCTTCAGCCATTTCAGTGATATTTTTGGCAGTGACATTTTTGGAGGTGATGCATTTGGCGGCAGGTCACAGAGCAGGCGAAGGAGGGGTACTGGCCGGCCCGGTGAAGATATGAAACTTCGGGTACCCCTCAGCCTCGAGGAAATTGCAGATGGTGTGGAAAAAACGTTAAAGGTAAAAAAACATATAAAATGTGACTCATGTAACGGGTCAGGGGCTGAAACGGATTCTGATTATGAGACGTGTTCTGCATGTAATGGCATGGGCGAAGTGAGACAGGTATCCCGCACCATGTTTGGCCAGTTTGTTAATGTGCAGCCCTGTCACAATTGTGGTGGAGAAGGGCGAATCATCCGAAACCGTTGTAAAACCTGCCATGGAGAAGGAAGGTACCGCAGTGAAGAAAAAATCAAGATTAATATTCCATCCGGTGTGGCAACCGGAAACTATATTACCCTCAGAATGCAGGGTAACGCCGGGATCAGGGGTGGTGAACCGGGTAACCTGATTGTCTTGATCGAGGAAAAAGAACACGAACATTTCAAGAGAGAAGGTAATGATATCTACTATGACCTGATGATTAGTATTCCCGACGCAATTTTGGGTACCGAAGTTGAAGTGCCTACATTAAAAGGTAAGGCAAAAGTCAAGATTATGCCGGGAACCCAGCCCGGTAAATTACTTCGAATGAAAGAACGGGGTATTCGTGGCCTAAACAATACCGGTATCGGTGATCAGTACATTAAAATGAATGTATATATTCCTAAAGACCTCACCGCTGAAGAACGAAAACATATTGAGGCTTTACGGGGTGAAGAGCATTTTAACCCGGAAAGCGCAAGAAAGCGGGAAAAAAGCTTCTTCTCGAAAATAATGGACGTATTCAGTTAAAAAACTGACAGATTTCAGCAATCAAAGGCTAAGATGATTTAATCTTAAAGCTTCAACAACAATTGAAAGCTTTTCTGTAGAGATATTATGGATTAAGAGGAACAATCAGAGAAGCCAGGTCATAACCGTTGTGATTCGAAATAGCTGTGTACCAATTATTTTCCCACATCCATGAAACAACGTGATGCCCATCAATCTCAGAAACATAAAAATCATGAGAGTTTACGCAATTTTTAACAGCTTCATCATGCCGTTTTAATTTTTTATGTGTAGTGATATCATTCACATCTAACACAAAGATGTAGATTGTTTCACCAAGATCTTCCTGCACATATTCCAATAGCGGTGCCTGATAATTCTCAACAAACTCAGACATTACAATCCCTGCAAATTGTGCACCATAAATCGGGGGAACTGTTAGATTTAAATCAAATTGTTCTGATAAGAGAGCTTCCGCATCTGTTACTGAATGAATATGCCAGTGGGGTTCAATAAGTTGCCCACCAGCAAGCTGGAAATGATACGCGGCAACATTTTCAACGATAAAAATTTCTTCAGAGCTTGTATCAGAGGTAATTTGATCGAGCAGCCTTAATGTAGCAAGGGTAATAATTAAAATAACTGCCGCCGCGGAGATGTAACGGAACAGAATGCCTTTAGTTTTTTTTGGATTACCATTTATTTGTTTTCTGAATGGCTCTCTTTTAAATACCTCTTTTTTTTCAGCACTATCTGCAGCAATCTCTTTTAAATCAAGATTTTCAAGCTTAAACAAGATACTTTTTTTCAAATGATCTGGTGCTGAATATCGTGGCAGCTTTTGTTTTATTATCTCTTTAATCTGCACTGCAGTCTGATATTCTTCCCTTAGGCCAGGGTACTGATTCATTGATTCAAAAAAGGCTGCCCTTTCACTTTCGGTAGCCTCTCCGTCAACCACTAATGGCAATAATAATACTGCTTCCTGATACGATAACGATTTCATTTTGTAAAAATCTAATTTATAAAATAACAGCAAACATTTAACCATCATTCATCACATGCAGAATCTTGACAAGTAATGCTGAAGCATCTAAAATATTGATGTATGGTTGTTTAACCTGGTGGATTTAAACTAAAATATTTCCAGGGATGGCAGGATGGCAGTTTTGCATACAATTCGATTTCATTTTTGAGAGTGGGGTGTTCAAATTTCAGTTTGTAAGCATGTAGTGCAATATCACCCTTAGATATACTGCCATATTTTTTGTCGCCCCAGATCGGATAACCTTCATTTGAGAGCTGAACACGTATTTGATGCGCCCTTCCTGTTATTAATGATATTTGAAGCAGATGAAGCCCATGTGAGGAGTGAAGTTTGTTAAATGTGAGTTCAGCAAGTTTACTCTGCTTTGATGCAGATTTAACTACAGTGCTGATGTTCTTATCTTTGTCTTTTACAAGGTGGTGTGATAAAAATTGATATGAAGGCGGGCTGCCTTCTGCGATTGCCAGATAATTTTTTTTAAATGTGCGGTTTCTGATTTGCTCGCTGATCCTCGATGCCGCCTTTGACGTTTTTGCAAACAACATAATACCGCTTACAGGTCTGTCTAACCGGTGCAATAAACCAAGGAACACATTTCCAGGTTTATTGTAGGCCTGTTTCAGATAGGTTTTGCATATATTTAGCAAGTCAGGTTTTCCGGTTATATCTTCCTGCGAGAGTATTCCAGCGGGTTTATTTACAGCAAGCAGGTGATTGTCTTCATAAATAATTTCTACATCCGGAGATGTTCCTGTAGTTTTCATCGCAACGGGCAAAATCTTTGTGTATTTTTTTCGTATTAATCAGGGAATCAGCCGATTCAACATACTATAAATTCATGTCTATTTCATTAGAAGATAAGATTGCACATTTGCCAGCCCGTCCCGGTATATATCAATTTAAAGACAGCAGGGGCAATATACTTTATGTTGGCAAGGCAAAGCGCCTGAGGAACAGGGTGCGGTCATATTTTTTGGATTCTGCCAATCATGACGGACGAATAAGGGTTATGGTAAAAAAAATTGCTGATCTTGAGGTGATCGTTACCGATTCTGAAGCAGAAGCCCTGATACTTGAAAATACATTAATCAAACGTCATCATCCGCGTTATAATATCATGTACAGGGATGATAAGTCTTATCCTTATGTATGTGTAACGAGTGGTCATAAACCAAGGGTTTATCCGACACGTACAATGGTGAAAGACGGAAGTACATACTTTGGGCCTTATGACCATGTAGGGCA
>PWLN01000439.1 GCA_003559375.1 Balneolaceae bacterium
CTGACAGGAAACACCATTCGAAATCTCGATATCCGAAACTATACAGACCATGGAATTCACTCTTCCGGCATTCAGGATGTCCATATCCTGGATAATCGTTTTCAAAATATTGCACCGGAAAAACATGGCCAGGGACATGGTGCTGTTATGTTTCTGAATTCGGAGAACCTCCATATCCAAAATAATCATCTTGAAAATGTAGCATCCGGCATCCGGTTTGTAGACAGTAAAGGCCCATTGCAGGTTATTGGGAATAAGGCACTGAATTCCGGCAGAAATTTTTTCCAATGCGACAAATGTAATGGGCGTGGAATTCGCATCAACAGGAATTCAATGGAACAAACCACCCAGTTCGGTATTGTTGCATTAGAAGACTGGATCAATATCTATCAATCAAACGGTGAACCGGGCGACTGGATTCAGGTGAACCACAACAGGGCAAGAGGTTATGGCAATTCTGATTCAGGTTCATTTATGATTCTGGGGGATTCCGGAGGCTCCAACCAGGAAGCAGTTGGCAATATCGGGATAAATCCCGGCCAGGTTGGAATTGGGGTTGCCAGCGGGGTCAATATCCGGGTTGCTGGCAATAAAATGTATAGCACACAATGGGAGCACAGTAATGTGGCTTTTTATTCTGCCAATTTTTACAGCTCGGAATGTAATGATCACCAATTTGAGCCCAATTCTAATATAGCCAACTGGAGAAACTCGGCCAGCCAGTACAACCGTTCATGGGCAGACGGCAGGTGTGGTGTTTCTAATAGCCAAATCAGAAGCCTGGTTCAGGAAGACCGGAATATGGGCCCCGGCATCTGGAATGAATGGCAGTGATATGCCCCTGGGCGGGTGAGTATTACAGATCGCACATCACGCTGATGTACGATTCACGATCTGTGATGTACGGTCTGTGATTTTGGATGAATAACAATGTAGCCCGGGTCGCTGACCCGGCATGGGAAAACCACTAAAAAAACGTACCCTCTGATATAAACCAGCCACCTGATTTGTTCAAAAATCATTGGCTCCAATTAGTTACGTTACAATATCACCCACTTCATCCATGATCAAAACGCCTATTCAATTGATGTAATCGAATAATTGTTATCTTGAATGTTAACCATAAACTGCACCGATCTCATCACGGATTGTCCACTTATCAGGTCTCTGATTTTAAATTCAAGCTGATATGTATCGGGCTGCAGGTCTTCGGTTACAAGCTCAAGGCTCTCAGCAAAACGGCTGCCCATATGTTCAAACGACAGGTTCATCCTGCCATCAATTGCTTCTCTTCGAAATAGATTGAGGAAACCTGATCTGGAAGTTATCGAATAGTCGACTTCAAATCGGCTGAATCCCAATTCATCCGTATCAAGGTGATAGACCTCAAAATGTACGGCAAGGTTTTCACCATAAGGAATCATTTTTTGATTTGATACGATAAATGGGAAATACATGCCATCTGAGGCTTCAAGATCCCTGGAGTGCCCGATAATCAAATCACTTGCCGAAAGGATATTTGGACCGGCATCAAAATGAGGCGGCTGTATAAATTCTTTTACTCCAAGGCCGCGAAGTTGCACGGGATTTGCTGATGCAAGCATCCTGCTTTCAGGTGAAAGATTGTTATCAAGGTGTGCATACACAAATTGTTTAACAGGTTCAGTTATCAGAGGAATCATAAATACGGATGTAGACGGGGTATCACTTTCCGTGATAATCACTGACTCGTGCTCAGTTATTCCAACCGGCAACCCTTCTGCATCTCTTCTCTGTAAAATATGCTTCAGCGAATAAACTTCCCTGTAATCCAATTCCATCGTATTGAAATCGCCCTCTATAGCTACATTATTGATACTCCATGAGGAATAGTCTGCATACATTGCAGGAATCGGGTTACTTTCCACAAATGTTGCATAAACTGGGCGGTTATTCTGATCCAGCATCCGGTATTGAAATACTTCAACCGGAATTTCCGGCAAATATTCTCTACTTGTTGATATTTCGGTTTCTGCTGAAGCAAGATACCGTTCCGCTCTGAATCTATCTCTGAAATGGAGCTCCTCTCCAAAATAGGCAGAGCTGATCAGAACAAGTTCAACCTGTTCATCACTGTAATCTTCAATAACGTCAGCTACAAAAGACGGAGGCAGAGAAACATTTTCAGAAAATCTGTAAAACTGATCCTCCATCAGTGTTGTTCTGTTCGAAAAATATGGGTCAACACTGCGCAATTTGGCATGATACAAATATTGCATCACCAGGCCAGGGGTAATCGATACAGGTGATTGGGCAGAATGTTGCTCCTGTTTATACGTTTCTCTTGCAGCCCGGCTTAAGGACTGTCTGCCATAAGCCCTTCTCGGAACCAGGTGATGCAGAGTAGATATCCGTTGATAAGAACCATCATCTTGTTTTTGAAAAAACAGAGTAAGATCGCGCATCGAGTTGACACGTGAAGAGTGATAGCGCCACATTTCAATTTCGGTTTGTTTTTCAAACTCCGAAATTCTATCTGTGATATTGCCAATCAGTGTTTGTGCCCTCAGAGGGCTGCCTCCTTGCATGGCTACCCATTCTGATACAAACCTGTCAATTTCTTCCGGTTGAATGCTAAGGTCCATGATTTGCCTTCCATTATCGGGTTCACCGAATCGCAGATATATCACTGATCTTGGATCATTTAAACTACTCGTGGTTTCATCCCCTGAAAAATTCCTGTTAATATATGCAAGCCTTTCCCAGTGTTCGAGCAGCCTTGGATTATAATTAGAATCGGGGATATAATTTTTACGAGCCCAAAAATTCCGCAGTTCAGAAAAAAGGGCAGGGTTTTTATCTGCAAGCAAACTTTGCCAGTGCCTGTACTCTTCTAATTCAGCGATGGGTTTCAGATGCTCAATTTCCCTCTCTAAAGCAATTTCATTTCGTTCAATATTATCAGTACTCAAGCCCCAATTATACATCGAAAAGGCCAGCTCATAATAGGGCTTCAGGTTTTGTTCTGTAACAAGACGGATATATTCGACAGCTATAGCCAGGCAAGGCTCGTTCAGTTGCGTTCGGGCATCAGCCCAAATGTCAAGAGCCTTCCCGGCTTCCTGATTTATGATAGCTTTCTGTCCTTTTTCAATCCAGGTTTCACAATTTTGTTGTAATCCGGATGATTGTGCATGTGCGAAAAGAGGTGCGAGAATGTACAGGCTGAGAATCAGATATTTCATGACAGAATAGATAAATGTTAAAAAATTAAAATCGAACTGCTCACCTTTTATTTGTAAGTAAATTAAAAAACATCACATTTTCAATAACATATTCATGTGAGTCATAGCAACCCCATAAAATGAATCTTAAAAGATACAGGTTTGTTATGATATGTCTGGGTAGCAAGCGTTACCTTAACACAATCTGGACTGGTATTTGACAAAAATTTCTGTATAACTTTTTTTTACTACACAAATTTTAAAACAATGCATTTGCGTTATGCGCTAAGCACATTGCGCTCCGCAACATATCCATCTATTGAAACTATCGAAGAATAATTATTTTTTAATTTGGGATTAAAATTTATCGGGCATAAAGAATGAATATTGGAATTGTATGTTACCCCACTTTTGGTGGTAGCGGAGTTGTTGCTACAGAACTTGCAAAAGGCCTTGCCAATCGCGGACATAATCTGCATATCATCAGCTATGCCCAGCCTGCACGGCTCGATTCATTTCGTACGGATATCACCTACCATGAGGTAGATCTTAGCACATATCCTCTTTTTGAATTCCCGCCCTACGATCTGGCTCTGGCTAACATGATGGTTAATCTCATTCAATTTGCCAATCTTGATATTTTGCACGTTCATTATGCTATCCCTCATGCTACCAGTGCTTACCTGGCCAAGCAGATTCTGAACAGCAAGGCATCCAAAGTTCCGGTTATTACAACCCTGCACGGTACAGATATTACACTTATCGGCAGCGACCCTACTTACAAACAGGTTGTCGATTTTTCCATCAACCAGAGCGATGGTGTTACGGCTGTGTCAGAGTACCTGAAAAATGAAACCTACCGGCTTTTTGATATTGAGAAGGAAATCAGGGTAATTCCGAATTTTATTGATCTGGAACGGTTTAAAAAATCAAAAAAAGAACATTTCAAGAAAGCGATATGTCCGGAGGGTGAAAAGATTGTAACTCATGTCTCCAACTTCCGGGAAGTAAAAAGGGTAACCGATGTGGTGGAAGCTTTCAGTAAAATATTAAGTAATGGAGTGCCTGCAAAACTGCTGATGGTTGGCGATGGCCCCGAGAGGCCAAAAGCCGAACAAAAATGCCGGTCTTTAGGAATATGTAACCATGTCCGGTTTCTTGGCAAACAGGAACAGGTTGAGGAAGTATTATCTATTTCTGATTTGTTTATGATTCCGTCGGGCAGTGAAACATTCGGCCTTGCGGCACTTGAAGCCATGAGCTGTAGTGTCCCTATAGTGAGTTCCAATATTGGCGGCCTGCCGGAAGTAAACATTCATGGTGAAACCGGATTTCTATGCGAGCTGGGTGATATTGAATGCCTCGGAAACTGTGCTACAAAAATATTGAGTGACGAGAATTTACATGCAAAAATGGCCGCTGGTGCAAGAAGACGAGCTGAATTTTTTGAAATGGATAAGGTAGTTACCGTATATGAGGAATACTACGGGGAAATTCAATCAGCAATGTAATTATTCTCCGTTCGATGGCAGCTTTATGATGAAAGTTGCTCCTTCACCAGATTTGCTTTCAAGAGCAAGAGAACCATTATGCCCTTGTGTGATAATATCATAACTGAGGCTTAGGCCCAAACCTGTACCTTCCCCGGTTGGCTTGGTTGTAAAAAACGGTTCAAAAATTTTCTCTTTAATCTCATCTGGAACACCGGGGCCGTTGTCGATGATGCGTATTTCGACAGAATCTGTCAACTGGTTTGTTATTATTTCCACTTCAGGTTCGAAGTTATTCTTATTCTTTTTCTTATAATCCCAAACTGCATCAAGTGAGTTACCAATAATGTTGAGTAATACCTGACCGATTTCCTGGCCAATTGCTTTAATTTCTTTAATGTCGGGATCCAGTTGCATTATGATGTCTGTGTGGAAATCTGCAATCTGTGATTTCTTACCATGAAAAGCGAGGTTTACATACTTTTCTACCAGGTTATTGATATTAAAAATCCCATACTCAGCTTTTCCACCTCGTGCATGCTGCATCATCGACTTCACAATAGAATCTGCCCTTTTGCCATGCTCCTCTATTTTGGTCGTATTATGTTTCAGGTTATCCATCAGAAAGTCGATCTCCTCTTTATCATTTGCAGCAATGGCTGCATTCAACTCTTCTACAAGCTCAACAGAAACTCCTGCAAAGTTGTTAATAAAATTCATTGGATTTTTAATTTCATGCGCTATACCCGTGGACAGCCTTCCAAGTGAAGCCATTTTCTCTGCCTGTATCAGTTGATTTTGAGCTGCCTGTAAATTGTGATAAGCAATTTCCAGTTCCCTCGCTTTTTCAAGTTCGATAGCTTTTCTTTCGTTTTCTGCTTCAAGTGCCTTAGCTTGGGCTTCAGCGGCTTTGGAGCGTGCTGTAGCCGTTTCAGCCTTCAGTTCAGCTTCTCTTAACCTTGCAGCGTCGCGTTCTTTTTTGATAAGCCTTTTTCTCTGGAATCTGTCAACAGTAAAAACTCCCAGGCCAAGAAAGCCGATGTATATGATAAATGCCCACCAGGTTAACCACCAAACAGGATTCACCGAAAATGAGAACTGAAGTGGAGTTTCGGATGTCACTCCGCTTTCATTTGTGGCCATAGCCTCGAACGTATACGTTTTAGGAAATAGCAGTGCGGGGAGGTTTGTATATCGCAGGCTTACATCCTGAGTTTCGGGCGACCAGTTATCATTGTATCCGATCAGCCTTGTTCTGTACCTTACCTGTGACGGATTTCCAAAACTTGTAGCAGCATACTCAAATAGCACCTCATTTCTTCCTTCTGCCTGATAACTTAAATTAAATGCAATCAAGTGGAGCTGTGGTGGTATGTTGTTTGATCTGTCAAGTTCAGGGTGGTAAACAGATAGCCCCGATGCTGTACCAAAATATATTGTACCATAATTATCTACTTTTACTGACC
>PWLN01000036.1 GCA_003559375.1 Balneolaceae bacterium
AGTTCCATTTTATGGGTTAGACGCGGATTGGTATAAGATGCAGATGAAGCCTTTGTTTCTTGTGTACTGCCTGCAATACGGTGATGTTTGTTTGATGGATGGGGACGCTGTTTTAATCAAACCGCTTGATCTTTCCATTGATGGTGATGCCATTGTAACGGTAAGGCAGAGCCGACACGGGAGAATCAATTCAGGAGTTGTGCTGTGTAATAGCATTGATTTCGCTTCGGCATGGATGAGGCATGCTCTTTCTCTGTATTCCATAACCGATCACAGGCTAAGCGAGCAAAACGCATTGATTGATATTTGTGATTCAGGTTTTTTCAGCGTTCATGAGGTTCCATGTGATGAGTACAATTACTCATCCGTTGAAAAGGGTATTCCCGATCACGTAAGAATTGTACATTTAAAATCAGGGCGGTTTTTGAAAGATGAACTAATTAAATTAATCCCATGAATCATATCATTATCAGCAGGGTTAATCTATGGATGCGTCTTGATCCATACAAGTATAAGATCACAGAGCTATACAATGAACCCGGATGGAATGAGCGGCGTATCCAACTATTGAATGAATGGTGCAGGGCTTCGTTAAGAAAACAAACGAACCAGAACTTTATTTTTGTTTCTCTTTGGCAGTCGGGACAAATGGCTGATGGTGGAGAGTTGGATAATGAAATTAAGATAGAGATTGAGCATACAGGAACGATAGATGATGAGCCTTTAGATTACGATGCTCTTATTAATGGGAAGGTAGGCAAAAAGACGCTGAATTTTGCCGATCAGATCAGGGATAAGACTCGAAAGTTGTTTAAAGCGCCTCTGTTAGTAACGAATTTGGATGCAGACGATGCCTTGCACTTCCAGTTTGTTGAAAAATTACAACAAACCGTATCAGAAAGAGATTTTGACCGTACCAATCCGTTTTATTTTTCAACATCAAACCGATACTGTTATAATATCCGAACAGGGAAAAAAGGAATGAAAAAAACGGCAAGCCCATCACCATCTGTAAGCACATGGGAGCCTTATATTAATTGTTTCCCATTAAGGTATAATCACCAATACTTGGGACAATGGGTGCCGGGAGTGAATGTAGAGGGATTAATAGGATTGCAGACGGTGAATGATACAAATATGTTCAGCAGAAAGGTTGGGGAACCCACAGAATTTGATTTGGAGGATTATGTCTGATACAGCAATTATCATACGATTTTGGCATAAGAACCGCGAAGATCAGATGTGGCGGTATCATTACTTTTTATCGAATGTACTGCCGAGGCTACAAGCGCAAACAGATAAGGACTTCGATATTTGCATGTTGGCACCACCCGATTTACATGATTCACTTAGTGAGATGGGTATTAAGCCCTTTACCTTAGATTTGCCGTATGATTATAGCATACATGCCAATTTCTGCCGGATCCAAACAAGGGGGTTAAAGGATTACCGTATTCAGATAAGAATGGATTCAGATGATTTGGTTTCGCCTGAATTTGTATCTATTATTAAGAATAGCCGGGCTAAGTATGTAAGCTTTCAACCGAAACTATTCTTATTGAATGAGCTTCGTATTAAGGAGATGAATCACACATACAGAGAAGATAAGCCGAGCATGTTTTTAGGAGTGAAGGATTATGATGAGTGTATTTATCACAGGGTATTTTTTCGTTTCACTCCGGCAGAGATTCATCACGGTAACGCATGGATGACGATTCACAATTCTAACGTTGGCAGCGGGGTTCATTCGTGATATCCGCTAACCTTGCCACATTTTCAGCAAGACGCGATATAGTCAATAAGGCTATCGCTTCACTTCTTCCACAGGTTGATATTGTCAGGGTGTGGTATAATGACTATCAACCCAAAACCCATCCAAACCCAAAAGTTCAGCAGTATTACAATGGAGTGGATATTACAGACAAGGGGAAGTTTGCTTTTGTTGAAAAGGGAAATGAAATATACCTGAGTTGTGATGATGATATAGTATATCCGGTATGGTACTCAGAAAGGATGAAAACGTATCTTGATAAATTTCCTAATTCTATAATTACTTTTCATGTCAGAAAGTTAATAGGCACCGGGCGGGATTATTACAGAGGACATCAAACGTTTCATTTTCTCCGGGATGTTCGAGATGATACAATGATTGACGTACCGGGAACGGGCGTAAGCGGATTCAGAACGGATCAATTTACCCCTGATATTCTAAAATACCCCGAACAAAGAATGGCGGATGTCCTGTTAGGACTTGAAGCAGCTAAAGCCTGTAAAAGTATCATTTGCCTTTCTCACTCATGTTTTGATTTCAAAAGCCTTTCGAGAACAGGTATATTTCAAGAAGATTCGAGAGGGGCTTACCGGCAATCAGAACTGTCAGATGAGATTTATCGGTTAAAGAATAGGTTAGATTGATTCTGTTGTTAGTTTTTATTATTTTCCCAAAAAACCGCTACATGTACAGAGTTAAGAGTATTCCCGATTCGGTAAAAGATGTTTCTGTAAAAGACAGAACTGTCAAACTTTACTATTCGAGTTTTGACAAAATTGATTCCGATGGTGAAGTTGTCCGAAGAGGGGCATTGACTAAAACCCAATCTGAATGGGGGCCGGGTGGTAAAAACAGGATATGGCATCTTGACAACCATATGACGCTAAATAGAGTAGGCAAGCCCAAAGAGATGGGAGAGGATGAATTTGGTGCGTGGGCTGTTACCAAAATAGCCAACACTCAATCCGGCAAAGATGCCTTGGCATTATACGAATCAGGTGACATCACAGAACATTCGTTTGGGTTTCGTGTGCTTCAATCTGAGGGCGGAGAAATTGACGGGCACCAAGCCACGATTTTAACCGAACTACAGCAATTTGAGTATTCTTCTGTGAATTGGGGTGCGAACATGAACACCCCGACGATTGAAGTAAAGTCACTGGAAGAAACCAAACAGAAATTAATTGAAGAGCATAAGAAGTGGCAAAAATGGTTACGCAAAGGAAATTTAAGTGATGAATTCTGCCATCTTCTTGATGTACAAATCCAGCAATGGAGCGAGCAAATCAAAGCACTTGAAGAACTATCGGAGCCGCCTGTCAAAAGCACTCCTGCCGTTCAAGCCGCCGACATTTCCGCTATTTTTGAAAAATACAATTTTAAACAACAAATAGAGGAAACCTTTAATGGAAGAAACTAACAAAGCGATTATTGAAACCCTGAACAAAGGACTTGAGGGGGTTAATGATCAGCTCACAAAGCAAGCCAAGAAATACGAAGATCGTATTGAAGAGCTACAATCGAAAATGAACGAACAGGCAAAGAATGCCGGTGAAGTCGAGCAGTCGCTAAAAGACGCGTTGACGGCAGCAGAGAAGAATTATACATCTCTCAAAGAACGTCAGGATGCTTACGAAACAAGCGCCGGTCGTCTTGGAAAATCAGGAGGCGAATCATTCGCCAGTGCGTTAACGAAGTCACTGACTGATAATGCCGCGAAATTGAAAGAGTATCGGACTAACAGAAACCCGGTTAATCTTGAATTGGACGTGAAAGCAGCCATCACAATGACGCAGGGAGATTCCCTTGAAGGTGAAGTGATCGAGCCTACACGGATACAGGGCGTAAGATTTGATCCGGAACGCCGGGTAAGAGTTCGTCAGTTCCTGCCATCGGGTACTACTTCAAGTAATCAGGTGTCTTTCACTCAGGAAACTGACTATGAAGATGGGGTTAACATCACCGATGAAGGCGCAGAAAAGCCGTTGTCAAGTTTCAAGCTTGAGCAGAAGTACGCTCCTGTTGTGAAGATTGCCACTCATTTCAAGGTATCAGAAGAAATGATTGAGGACATTCCTTACCTGGCATCTCATATCTCACTACGAGGTGTTCAGAAGTATGCCAACAAGGAAGATCAGCAACTTCTGTACGGAACCGGGCTTGGTGGACAGATTGAGGGATTGACAGTAAGCTCAACAGCATATCAGCTTAATCAGTACACCGGTGATGCTAACGCTCAGGAATACGACATCTTACTTGAAGCACATAAACAGCTTCTCAATCAAAATTACATGGCAACTGCTAACCTGATTAGCATAACCCGGTATTTTGATCTGTTGAGGCGTAAAGATTCTCAGGGAAGATATATACTGCCTCCGGGTATTACGTTCGATAATGGCGTTCTACGGGTGGTTGGTACTCCGATTGTCCCAACGAATGCACTTGCAAACGATGATTTCCTGGTTTCGGATTTCCCACAGCTTACAACTCTTTTCGACAGAAAGGGTGTGAATGTGAGATTTTACGATCAGAATGAGGACGATGCCATTAAGAACCTGGTGACAGTAGTTATCGAGGGACGATTGGCATTACCTACATACCTGCCAAATGCAGGACGATTCGGCAACTTCGCAAATGCGATAACAAACGCCGGAAACTCGTAAACATAATTAACACCCTCCTTAATGGGGGGTGTTTACTTCTATGGAAAAAGTATATATCGCAACCAGAAACTTTGCATCACATCGTCATAATGGTATGGAAGAGCAAGGCACGGAGATTCCTTATGACTCCTTATCAGAAAGCACAGCAAAACACTTGATAAGAAAAGGACTCATAACACCATCTTACAAGACCAAAGAGGATAAACGCGCGGCTCAGGTACGCAAAAAAACCGAGATAAAGCGTGATACTTCACAGTGGTATTTCGTGATGGTTGATGGTAAGGTTGTAGATCGTGTCTGGCAGAAACAGCGCGCACAAAAGGTAGCAGATGACATCTCTTAGATCCATAGAGCGCAATCCTACGATTCTTGATTCTATTACTTGGGTAAATACCGGGGACGCTCCGATTTCCCTATATAAGGTAAAGTCATGGATGAAGGAAGAGGAATCCGATAACGATGCAGATATAGATGATCTTATTAATGAGGTTATTGATCTGGTTGAAAACTCATACTACTTCACTATAACAGATAAGACCGTTACAGCGCTGTGGAGTTCATTTGACAGGAAACTAACTCTGCCGATGGCTCCGGTTATTGAAGTAACATCGGTAAAGGTTGCAGGTGAAGAGATAGATTTTCATGTAAACGGAAATATCATTCATTTTCCGCATCGCCGATCCGGTGAATTAGAAGTTGTTTATAAGACCGGCTGGGAAACAGTTCCGGTAGGTATTTTATTGGGATTAAAAAAAGCCATCTTGTCAGCTTACGAGGACAGGCAGGACGTGGCAGGAATGAGCGTAGAACTGATACCGGGGCATTCCCGGCAGATATTCAAAAAGTACCGGAGGTATTGATGTTAACCAAAGAGCGTAAATCAAATATCGGTTTGTACCGGCAACGTGTACGTTTTGAGGAGTTCACAACTACTACAACTCCAAGCGGGGGAACTACGCAATCATGGCAGTTACTTGATACCCGATGGGCTAACATTAAACCACTTTCAGGAAGGGAACGCCGACAGATTGAAGGCTTGCAATCTGAAGTATCACATGAAATAGAAATCCGGCATAGTCTTTCGATAAACGGCAATCAGATCAGGGCTGTCTATAAAGGAAGGATTTTCAAGTTGCACTATTCAATTAATAAAGGCGAAGAAAACACCTATACAGAATTTTCAGCAACCGAACTATTAGGTGATTCATTATGATTTCAGTCAATCTATCAGAAAAGGAGATCCAGGCTTCACTTAAGATTTTGCGGAGAATCCCGACAGCTACCGGAGATGTGGCTCAGGATGAGCTACATAAATCAGGGTTAACGATTGAAACATCTGCAAAACAAGATACCCCTGTAGATACAGGTAGGTTAAGGAGTTCACTTCACATGGAATCCAGTGAGGTTAACCGTTCGTTCACGTATTCAGATCAAGCCGGGCGTTCTTATAGCGGTAAATTGAGTGTTATGCCAAAACCCCTTGAGGTGTATGTAGGCACTAACGTGGAGTATGCTGAAAAAATACACAGAACAGGCGGGCGTGGAGGTAAAGGTGAAGGGTTTTTAGTGAAAGCACACGAAGCGGAACGGCCTTTACTTATCGCAAGGCTGAGGACAAAAATAAAGGAGGTTGTACGTGGCAAAGGACGTGGGATATGATTTGCAGGTGAAATACTTTCAGCTTTTGAATGGTAATATTACTCATTCATCCGCTG
>PWLN01000165.1 GCA_003559375.1 Balneolaceae bacterium
GGTTCAAATACGGATAGCACGGTTACCGGTTTAAATGCAAAAGTACCATAATGCGCAGCAGAATGCGGGTTTTTCTCCCCCTGATTTTCCCATTGTATACGTGCCTGCACTTCAGCATGTTGATGCTCTTCAGCCAATTTGTTGTAATAGCTGATGCCAGACACTACCGATGTCCAAAGTAAAAGGAGAATCAGCAAGCCAAGCGATGCAACTACTTTATCCCGAACAAGCTGTGTTAGTTGATTTCGGGCAATGGAATAGATATTCATGATCAGGCCCTCATGTGGTTTAGATAAATCTTCTCAAGGTCGCTATGTGTTACATCTGTTGCCGCGAGCTCTTCAACCAGAGTTCCCTTGTTCATTATGCCGATCTTTGTGCCGGTTTCTTTGGCACGGAATAGATCATGCGTTGCCATCAAAATTGCGGCACCACGTTCTTTCATATCCGTCAGAAGCATGGCAAAGTCGCTGCTTGCAGCCGGATCAAGTCCGCTGGTAGGTTCGTCTAACAACAGCACTTTCGATTTACGGGCAAGGGCAAGGGCAATAGCCACTTTTTGCCGCATTCCCTTTGAGTATACTCCTACTCTTTTATCAGCAGCATCCAATTGTAAACCGGCTTCCTTCAAATATGAAGCCGCATCATTGTTAGATAGTTTTATTCCAGATAGGCCACTAAAAAACCGTAAATTCTCTACTCCCGACAAAGAAGGATAGAGGGATAAATTTTCAGGGATATAGGTTAGTTTTTGCTTGGTTTTTAGTGGATAATCGTCTGTATTCATACCGCCAATTTTAGCATTTCCGTTTTCTGGCTGTACCAGATTCAGAAGCAAATTGATAGTTGTGGTTTTACCGGCACCGTTTGCACCTAACAGACAATAAATCTCACCTTTATCTACATTGAATGTCATATTTTTTACAGCAACAGTATTGCCAAAACTCTTTGTCAGGTTTTTGACTTCAATCATACTTTATTCTCCATTTGTTTATGGTTTCATTTAGATTTTGTTTGAAATACAGGTTCAGGCTATCAACCTGCACCTGAAAGGGACTAATTATGAATTGATGAATGTATATGGCTATCAACCATATACACACTGAAGGATAAGTAAATCAAAATCCGGACGCCTGAACCATAACAAGAGCTGAATCGAGTTGGCGGGAAATCTCACGTTTTTTCAGTGACTGGCCTATGAAGACGATCTCTGATTTTGCTTCAGATTGATTTGCGAATCTTCCTAATTTTCTGAACTCAAGGAATTTTCCTGCGTGATTCCATAAAAAAGCATCATCTGTTCCATCCAGGGCAATTAATCCTTTAGAGCGCAGGATGTTTTTACCCAAACCATTCTGTAATACATCCATCAACGTTTTTTCGTCAAAACGGTTTGATGTGGTATACACAAACGTTTCTATTCCGTATTCATCGGCTTCAGACGATTCCCCTTTCTCCAGCTCAGCTACCCAAAGTGAAGATTGCTCTGCAATTTCTATGTCAAAAATACCCGTATCAACAATTCTATTGATATCAACTTCTCCATACTCTGATTCGATAATTACTGCCCTGGGGTTCATAGAAGTAAAAAGCTCTCGAAGTGTCCTCATTTGGCCGGGTGAGGCTTTATCTTTTTTATTTAAAATCAGAATATCAGCTCCCTCAATCTGCTCTGCTAAAAGCTGGCCATATCCTCGATTGAAATCGTCACCAGGTACTGTGCTGTTTCTCTGATACATATCCAGAAACTGGGCACTATCAACCACTGTAATGATTGAATCTACCTTCACCTTATTTTGAATATTTGGTAAGTCGGGATTTAGAGCCAGCAATTCGGGATGAACATAAAAAGCCTGTGCTATCGGCACTGGTTCGCCTATGCCTGTAGATTCAATCACAATATGATCTACTTCGTGACGGCGAATCAAATCGTGAACACCTTCTATCAGATCGCCCCTCAGCGTGCAGCATATACAGCCATTGGAGAGTTCAATCATTTTTTCGGTAGTGTGTTTAACCAGCCGGGAGTCTACATTTACTTCGCCAAATTCATTGACGATTACGGCTACTTTTTTACCCTTGTTATTTTCGAGTATATAGTTTAGCAATGTGGTTTTTCCTGATCCCAGGAAACCACATAGTATTGTGATAGGAATTTTTAAGGATACCATGGATTTCTTCAGAATGAATGCCGGTACTGTATGCCGGCGCAGTTATACATGTTCGTCCAACTCAGGCATTGTATTGCAGGGTTGGTTTAAGAGAGGTTTATGACATGTATAAAGAGGAAGGGGGGCCTCTGAGTGAGAAGCCGATAATAATCCGGTGATTTTCAGAGTTGCTTTCTGAAGAATAAAGGTTCGAAAAACCTGTAAGCGAGTAGCAGGATTTTGATAATGGCCCTTCAAATGCTGAATTAGCTGTTAATATGCACTCAATACAATCATCGCTGTCTTGTTCTGGTAAAGGAAGGTCACTCTGTTCATGATTATGTTCAGAGCTATGAAGATCAAAAACATGAGTAACAGGATGTAATATCATCACAAGCAGCCCCGTCATCAAAAAGAAGACTGCTAATTTAATGCGATGTATTTGTAACCTGTTTGGCATTGCTTGTATCAGCGAATTAATTCTGCATCTTTAAGTTCATAAATTACACCCATGGAAGGATCCCTTACCAGGCCGAATGTACCCTTTAATTTAATGGGCCTTCGCGAGTAATCTATGGGATCTTTTGTCTGAACGTAAACCATACCTTCTGCCTCACCGGGCCCGCAAAAGAAACACATTCCCATTGGAGCGCTGCTTACAATGAATGCCTGATGCCTTCGTGTATATTCAAGAGGAAACATATATCCCTGTACAATCAAGGTTTTTCCTTCAAGCGCTTCTTGCGTTTCATTAAAAACAGCACGGTAATAACCATATTCAAAATTCCACTCAATAGATGAAAGGTCATCCCAGTTTACAACTTCAACTTCTGAATCATTCAGGTTCCCGGTTGCTACACCGTTCGAAATGAAAATGAATAGAAGTGTTATTAGTAACAGTTTCAGTAGTTTCATTTTGTTCATGCTTTAGCTAATGTTTGTGCAATATCAGTTTTATATGCCATATAAGCTGGTATAATTGAAGCTATTACTCCAACTATCAAGGCCATGGCTAAAATGGCCCATTCTTCGACAAAAAAAACGAACCCCGTTACTTCAAATTGTTGGGCTTCTGAAAAGAGACTTCCTGCAGCTTCTATCGCGGTATGCCCTAAAATAATACCCAGAACTCCACCAGCAAGTGAAATGATTATTCCTTCAACGATAACCAACGAAAAAAGTGTAAAACGTGAACCACCAAGTGTTCTCATAATAGCAAGGTCGTATTTTCGCTCTTTCATAGAATTTAACAGTGCGATAAATATTCCAAGAACCGATGCAAAAATCAATACAATAGCAAACAGTCGTATTACGTCGATTCCAACCCCGAGCAGATTCAGCAGTCGCGTAATCTCGAAAGCAGGTGCTGCTGCCTGCATAGAGGTATTCTCATTAACAAACCGTGGAAACTGAGCTGCAGCTAATGGATTGCTGTAACGGATAAGCATCGAAGTAATCTGTTCTTCGTTATAATCAGCGTTTAGAAAACTTGTATCGGTAATTGTTCTGCCATGAGTATGATGATGCCCGTGGTGGCCTGCAGACGCATTTTCTGCAGCTGCATCATGTTCATTATGATGATGGTGATCGTCCCTGTCATGTTGATGAAGATGGACATCGCCATGATCGTTATCGTGGTGATGATGATCATCGCCATGATCATGGTTGTGGTGGTGGTCATGATCATGATCATCATCATGTTCGTGATGTTCATGTATTCCCCACATGGTTTCCACACTTGTAAGTATCAGCCTGTCTATTACTGTTCCTGTTGGCTGAAGGATGCCGCTTATGGTAAGCGCGTGATCATCATGCGTATGGCCAGATTCAGAAAATCCATGCGAACTAAATATGGTATCGCCAATTTTAAGATCTTCATTTGCTGCAACCTCTGCACCGGGTACTACTTCAAATTCGTAAGCCCATAGTACACCTTCAGCTACCACTGCTCCATATTTTTCGAGATACTGCGTAGTAGTACCTACTATTCTGTGTCCCCTGAAATTATCCCCTAATGAGAGTGGTACTGATTCTGCTACCATTGTACTCCCCATCAACTCTTTTGCTTCGCCCAGATTGATATTACCGGTTGGAGAATCGACATGATAAATGCTTGACAGTATAAGTTGAATCGGGCTCCCTTTGGCGCCAACAACAACGTCTATGCCTTCAGCATTTTTATAGAGATTGTCCTCGAGCTGGTAGGTAAATAGCAGAAGCAGCACAACAGTTGCAATACCAATAGAAAGCAGCAAAACATTAAGAAGAGTGTTAAGTAGCCTGCGTCTCAGATAAGAAAAGCTTAATTTCATCAGGTTCATATCACACCAACTCAATTTGAATATTGTCGATGTTTACCACACTGCTGAAATGACTTTTAACACGCTGATCATGAGTTGAAACGATCAGTGTAGCGCTGCTCTTTTGAGCCTGATCTTTTAAAAGTGCAATCACATCATTGCTCCTGAGATCATCGAGGCTTGATGTGGGCTCATCTGCCAGTAGCAGCTTAGGTTTGTTTACAACCGCCCTTGCTATGGAAACCCTTTGTTTTTGGCCCTGGCTTAATTCATCCGGATAACTCTTCATCTTTTCTGTAAAGTCCAGATCCTCACATAGTTGCTCAATCCATCCTATATCTTGTTTCAAACCGGCCATATATTGAGTCAGCTTAAGGTTATCAAATACATTGAGGGTACTAATGAGATGCATTTGCTGAAAAATAATACCAATATTTCTACCCCTGTACTGATCTCTGTCAGATTCTTTCATTGAATATAGTTCAGTACCATTAAGTGTATACAGGCCTTCGGATGGCTTTAAAAGCCCGGCAAGAATATGCATTAATGTTGACTTGCCACTACCCGACATTCCAAGTATTAGTGTCTCCGATCCGCTATTTAGGATTAGATCGGGCAAATCTACAGCAGTGGCAGAGTTATAATAATGTTGCACATTCTTCAGAGACAGCATCAGAACTATTGTTTTTCAATACAAATCTGGCATTCAACCCACTCTTCAGCGGGTATATTCTTTATAGCTTCACGGCTATGTCCTTTTTCAAATACGGGTTTATAAAGAATATCCCCTTCATAGCGCTCCGAGCCGCATGTGTGGCAGGCAACATCATGATCTATCCGAAGCGGTGTATAACCTGAAATCACCCATCCGTCATGGCCCTCACGCTCAGCAAGGCTTTCGAGGGCAGCTCGAACAGTTTGAGATTTATTGCCTTTGTAATACTTCTCTGAGAGTTTTACCAGAAGATCAACTGTTGAATCATCAAGTGTAAAATTGAGTCTTTTCATTATGCTTCTGAGGTTTTTTTTGAAGTTGGATGGTGGTCGTGGTTTCTGTTATTGCAACTTCTGTGGTGTTTGTAATTGAACCAGTGACCGGCGATGAGCATACCACTCCCAAGAAGCGTGACTGATGTCTCAAAAATAAAACCAAGCCAGAAATGGCCAACCAACCAACCGATTATGACAAGTACCAGGCCGGTTACGAGTATAGAGGTAACGGATTTGTCGTAGTGGCTTCTCCTGGATGCAAAGTAAACAGCTGGAATCAAAAAAACAATGAACAGTGGATGAGCCCATCCATGTACAACATCAGCTATACTCCAAAGTGGCAACATCGACAGGAAAACCGGAAACAGTAAACAGTGGATAGCACATATACCCGATACACTGAGACCCAGTTTGTCCCAAAGAAGTGAAGTTGTTATTGCTTTGATATTAAAACCAGATTTAGTTTGAATTTTCAGTGTGTATATAATACACACTTTCATATCATAAAATCAAACTAAACCTGGTTCGTAAAGTTTAGGCTATCCTTCTGAGATTTCCCTCTGGGCGGAGAAATTCATATTACCTTCAACCGTTTCCACGTGGCCAGTCATGCTGTCTCCTTCCAGGGTCATGAACGAAGTAACATTATAACCATCTACATTTACCTGGAAAGACAGGCTTTCATCAGTAAGGCTAATCGTGA
>PWLN01000400.1 GCA_003559375.1 Balneolaceae bacterium
CAGAACCCTTCATCTAATAATTTTTCTAAACAAATACACAGCTTCAAGAATAATCCAAACGGCAAAGCCTAAAATAACTGATCCAAACAGGAAAAGAAGCAGATTACTGTCATTATCACCAAAACCCGACCAATCAAAAACCACCTGATTAATCATTGCCCAAAGTGTCATAAATAACAGAAAGATCAGTGGAATTAGAGTATATATAGTACTTCTCCCCTTCTTTTTGAGCCAGATCGTTAAAATAAGCAGACTGATCGCAGCAAGGAGTTGATTCGATGTACCGAAGAGCGGCCACAGCAGATAACCGCCTGAACCAAGTCCCCTCGGCCCTTCGGGCAGAAGGACTAACGCAGCACTAGCACCTACTGCGATAAAGGTAGATACATGCATATGGGTAAGCGGCTTTATCCTGTACGTCTGGCCTAATTCATTGATAATATACCGCATCAAACGTACCGAAGTATCCAGCGTTGTAGCGGCAAAACTGATCACAATAATTGCAATAATCGTCTGTGCAGCTTCAATCGGAATCAACAGTCCGGTAGCAAGCTGAGCAGCTCCCTGAACAAACACATTTAATCCGGTTGCCCCGGCTTCTTCGAAAGAGTGATAATGGGCGAGAAATTCACCTGTTGTATTGAAATAGGTAACCACAGCAACAATCGTAATCAATGCAAGTGCCCCCTCTCCTATTGCACCGAGATACCCTATAAATCGTGCGTCCGTTTCCTTGTCTAATTGTTTGGCGGTTGTTCCCGACGAAACCAGTCCATGAAATCCGGAAATAGCCCCGCATGCTATCGTAATAAACAATAACGGAAACCAGCTTACATCATCAACCGCAGTATTGGCAGGCGGAGCGGAGATTCCCGGATTGGTAATAAATAATCCAAGATATAATATTAATAAGCCAAGCAGTAACTGATATGAATTGATGAGGTCACGCGGTTGCAGAAGCATCCAGACAGGGAGTGTGGATGCTATATAAACATAAACCATCAGGATCATAATCCAGACAAGAAAAGACATTTCTATACCGCTTAATCCCAGTATGACCTCGGACTCTTCTCCTCCGAAATATCTCACCAGGTCAATTTGCAAGGCAGGTACATAGCTGGCCACAATAGCCGTAAAATACATTACAGCGAGGACAACAATAGCTGGAATAACCATATTACCCGTTCCCCTGTATGTACGATAACCTATCCATACAGCGAGCGGAATCTGAATAAAGATCGATAGCACACTGGACGGGAAACTGATGAACAGGTTTGAGATCACCCAAGCAAATACTGCATTTATCATCAGTACAAGAATGAGAATGATGAAAAGGAACAGTACTTTAGCTCTCTTTCCGATCATTTTATCGGCCAACGTTCCGATCGATTTGCCTTCATTACGGACAGATAATACCATTACCCCAAAATCGTGAACCCCTGCTGCAAAGATGGTTCCGAGTACAACCCATAGCATTGCAGGAAGCCAGCCCCAATAAACTGCAATGGCTGGACCTACAATGGGCGCTGCACCGGCTATCGAAGTAAAATGATGCCCCCATAGTACGTACCTGTTTGCCGGCACGTAGTCCACTCCATCTTTAAATCGGTGTGCCGGTGTAATATAATCCGGATTGAGCCTGAAGATCTTTTCAGCCAGAAACTTTGAATAATATCGGTATCCAATAAAAAACAGGACTAATGAAATTGCAGCTACTACGCTTCCTGGCACAAGAACCTCTTTAATTAAATTTCAAATTAAACAGTATTTTATAAGATGTTGTATTTTTTTTTGATTTGAAATTTAACCTATGATAAATACAGAATGATCAGCATAAATAACTTGATAATATTACATATCTAACTAATACAGAACACTTAATTTCTCTTTCTTTTAAGTCGATCCATATTTTTTTTAAAAAAGTTAGAAATTGGGTGGAAATGAAATTCCAGCCGAACTCCACGGTAGAAAAATCTCAAATAGTTTTTAGAGATCTCAAGTGTGTTTCTGTTGTTCTCTGAATATCGCAACTCCACAAGTTTTATTCTCAAAGATTCCAAAGATATTAAAGCACTTTTCTCGTCATTTATTTCTAAAAATTGTCGATAGAGTCTCATTTTCAGCAACAAAAAATCATGCTTTTTTGCTCGGCTATCCATTGAAGTCCATGTACCCCCTTCATGGTGAAGGTAAATACCCGGCTTAATATCTTTTATAAATTTACTTTTTCCATACGTACCCATTAATGCGTTCATCGGATAATCACCATGAAAATAGAATACTTTTTTTAAATCGAAATCCTGAAAAACATTTCTGACCATTTTTGTAAAGGTCGGCATTCCATGTGGTGTTGCAATAAGCTCATCACCTGAAAAATCTTTAGGTTTAACTGGCAATAGTTTTTCCAAAACAATTCCATTTCTTTTTATTTGATATGGATGGTAGCACATAGAATAGTCATTATTTGCTTCTAAAAAATCGGCCTGTTTTTGGAGTTTAAGTGGGTCGGTCCAGTAATCGTCACCACTACAAATTGCAACATACTTACCACGACTTGCCATCAAGCATCTCATTTGATTAGCCTGTTGTTTTACATTATAGTCAGCAGTAATCAACCGTATTAGATCAGGATATTTAGTTGCATATTCAAATGTAATTTCACGTGTACCGTCTGTACTAAAATCTTCACCTACAATTAATTCGAAGGGAAAAGTGGTTTCTTGCATGAGTATACTCTCAATAGCAGTCCGTATATAGTTAACATGCTGATAAGTAGGAACATAAACACTTACTAATGGATCAGGAACAGAATCGAGAACATTATTTTTTAATTCATAAGAATCATTTATACGTTTTCTAACCTCTTCTAATGTATATCTTTTACGAAGCATCAATTAATTTATTTTATTACTTACTCAATGCCAATAACCTGTACTATAATATGCCTGTTTCGCGGACGGTTGTCATGATCTATAACAACAATTTGCTGCCATGTACCCAAAATACAACGGCCGTTTCTGATCGGTACCGTAATTCCAGGTCCCATGAATGTAGCACGGATATGTGAAAAGCCGTTATCATCACCCCATGTTTCAGAATGGTGGGAACGTTGATGTTGCGATGCAAATTCTTCGAGCTTTTCCTTGATATCTTTTACAAGTGCGGGTTCAAATTCCATTGTTGATACGGATGCAGTGGAACCGACGGAAAAAATGTGACAAAAGCCTTCCCTGACTTCGCTTATTCTGATGAATTCATTTACGCGAGAGGTTACATCATGAATGTCTGAAAAACCTTTTGTTTGAATATGATAGTCATAGGTTTCTATGATCATGTTAGATATATATCTTTTTTTAAAATGTACATTTGCAAATTGGTTATAACCATTTTATGCACAGAAATAAACATTCTCAACTCAGTTTCAACAATATAGCAACAAAATTCACTTCATATCACAAAACCGGCTTCACAGATTTTAGGGATTGAGCTGAATACAGGTACATTATTATTCCGGGAAGCACAGCGGCAAAAGAAAATTTTCCTGATCTGAGTGATTACGATGCCGTAGTTAGATATTTTGGAATAGAATAATTTGCTTCAAATAAGATAGATTATGATATAACCGAAACCGGAATATCTGGTTTCGGTTTTTATCATACTCAAGAATTGTGGTATTTAACGTATTGAAACTTGTTGATTTCTGGTTTCTATAACTTCAAATACAATGTTTTGTGAGGCCTCTCTCCCGCTAACCAAATCTCTTACGTCCCAGTGCAGCGTGTAACGCCCTGGGCGCAGTGATAATGCATCAAATTCAAGGCTTTCCCTGAACCGGGTTCCGGAAGTTGAAAATTCAAGTGTACCTCTTAATCTGTCCCGGTTCCGTCGAAACAGGGAAAACGTTCGCCGGTCAGGCTCAAAATGATAATCCACTTCAAAATTTGAGAAACCATCTGCATCTCTCTGCAAACCATAGACTTCAAAATGTATTACGGGATTTTCATTTTCAGGAATTCTTCTGCTATGGCTAACAATGAATGGAAATCGTGCCCTTTCGTAGTCAATTCTGCCATATCCGGTAATCAGATCACTTAATAACAGCTCACCCTCTGTATCCATGAAATGTTGCTGTTGCAACACAGTGGCTTTACCTAGTCCCCGAAGCTCATCCGGAAAAACAGATTCTTCCATTGGTTCAGTATCGGGATGGTAATTATGTAATTTGGAATGAAAAATTTGAACGGCCCCCTCTTCCACAAGGGGAATATCAGCGATAGTAACTGCTGGGAGTTCACGTTCATCTTCCAGTTCAAGTACAGGGTTATCACGAATTCTGCCGCGTGGTTCCATAGTTGCACTATAGAGCTGTATACCATGTTCAAGTTCATACCATTGTACGATATTTGAAAACATGGCAAATTCATCATCGTCTTCCAGGTCAGTCATTTTTTGATGATGTTCAAGAAAATCGCTGATAAATGAAACGGTAGGCCTGCTTTCTATGAATGTGATAAAAACCGGCATGCCATCGTTGCCAAGCGCCCTGTATTGGTATACGTTCATAGGAATATCCGGAATTTTGTCTTTTTCAGTTGAATGTTCATCCGGTGCTGAAAAATGCCGTTGTGCTGTTGCCTGTTGGTGTCTTGTCCTGACGTTTGAAGCCATATTCAATAATGCACTTTCAGATCGCTCAACAGGATTGTTAAATATCCGGTTTTCGAGTTCATTATAGGCATCCATCAATTGCCTGTCGAGATGCATCAAACGCTGATAAGCGAGATATTGCAGTGGCAGAGCAGGTGAAAAACTGGCGTTATATCCTCTTGATGACGGCCTGAATAGACCCAGTGGAATCCAGTCATCAAGGGAAGCAATCTGCCGGAAAACATTATTTTTTGTTTCAGCAAAATAAAAAATCAGATTTTCATCCAGGCCCAGATTGAACCGGTTATAGATCCAGATATTGAGATTTGTATGGAATGGATTTCGGTAGATTGTATCGATAAGGTCATCAGTAGTACGGGCTGCATCAAATTGTGAAGATCCGGATGATGAAGAACCGGTAATTCTGAATGTTTGGCCGTTGCCTGAATCAGAATCATCTGAAATCTCATCAGCGTCTTCGGTAACCATAAATCCTGTAAAATCTGCAGCAGATGATGAGATGCCAAATGATTCCTGCATTTCCTGGAATTCAGAGACAAAGGCAAAAAGCTCTCCCCTGTTGAAGTTAAACGGACGGTCGTATATGGTATCCGGTTCCCCATACCTCAGCCATGCAACACCCCGGGCGTCAAGGCCGTGAGGCTGATCAACATCGGGAAATTGCTCCAGCGCTTCCATGATCCGTATCCGGTGTTCAATGAGCCTTTGATTATCGGGAATCGTTGGAGTGGGATCAAACCGTATCCATATTTTCCTTATTTCATCTGCGAGTATTTGATAATCACCAGCGGAAACAAATTCATTCAATTTCCTCACTTCATTCCTGTTCAACAGTGGATTAAGACGGTGCATTTCAAGACTTATGGTTGCTTTTTCCTCGTCATTGAACGGATAACCTGCCAGAGCAACAAGATACATGGTTGTAGCCCTGCCAAATAACTCTTTTTTGTTCAATGAAGCAGTAAGGTCAAGATAGGTAAGTGCATAAATCAAACCGGGTATGTTGATGAAATCAAGGGATTTGTGTAACAACTCCAGGGCTTCATCCTTGCGTCCCTCCTCTATTAGCTGGTTGGCTTTATACAGAATGCCGGTTTCGGAAATTGTGGTATCGGCTTTTATTGTTTCTGAATAAAAATCAATTTGATAGTATAGCAATACCGGACTTTTAGAATACAATGATGACGTAAAACAGGCTATCAACAATCCCGTAAGGATTCCTGTAAAAAGATGTGGCTTAACGGTATTAATGAACCTGAAGAAAACCATCACTCTGTTATAAATGATTATATCTGAAGCCTGATACCTCGATACTAAACGTTAAAATTAGTATTAAACAGTTAATTAATTCTTAACGATAATAAACGGGTTTTCTTCTGTCACTTCAATTTCGATGATAAAAAGACTCTTGCAAATTATGTGAGATCTGACAGGTTGTTCATCCCACATTTACTTCATTAAAGCCATATAACTTAGCCAATATCAAACTCACCAATCAGCGTTTCATATAATCATTCAACGGATTTCCCGTATTGCCGGATGGAAATGGAGAATTCAAAAATGTCGCAACTGTCGATGCAATATCGGTTATATAGGTTCGGGCGGCAGATCTTCCGTGTGGCACACCCGCACCATACCAATGCATCGGGGCATGTGTATCATACACCCAGGGTGATCCGTGGCCGGTACCGGTAGTACCGCCACTCGGGTATTTCATCGGTTCGAGCCATATCATCACATCACCTGAACGTTTTTTATTAAAGCCTTCCTGCACAATTTTGGGTATGCCTCTTGTAAATTCCGTAGTGATGAGCGTTTCGGCAGCAAGAGCACCTGCCACACCTTCAAATCGTAACAAATAACGAGCAATATCTTTCTGAACCTCTCCAAGGTTAAGTCCCTGGCTTTCGATATAATCACGATCAAAAAACAGTTCATAGGCTCCACCTGCTATGATAAAATCCTGTCCGTATTTATCGGTAATGTATTGCCTTAGTTCTGGCACATAATCTGCAAAATTGATCCTCTTGGAAGGAATTTTTTGATCTGCAAGATACTCGGGTACATGCAAGCCGCCATGATCGGAGGTCAGGAATACCAGGAAATTCTCTTTACCGAAATTCTCTTCGAGATAGTCGAGCAATGTTCCCAGATAGGAATCAAGCCGGATAAATGCATCCTGGATTTCTTTTGAGGCAGGGCCATAGCGGTGGCCTACAGCATCAATAGCCGAAAATGAGATCGCAAGGATATCCGTTACATCGCCATGACCAAGCTGTTCTCCTTCTATAGCAGCAATGGCAAGCCTCATCAGATGCTTGTCGCTGAAGGGTGTGGAGTTCAGCAAGCCATAATTATGGCCGTGATCACGCATGAGGTATGGCAGATCGTGTGGAAAAACCGGAGCTTCCTGGCCACGAATAAGGCCTTCATAGGTGTTGTCGTCTTCTCTGCTTTCAATGTAGGTTGCTATAGGATAAAGTGTTTCCCAGGGTTCGCTAAGGTATTCAGCAGGAAGCCTGAGATCATTAAAGTCAACAAGCCAATCCGGCAGTTCATTGCGATAATATGTACTGGTAATAAAATTTCCGGTTTCTCCATCATACCAATAGGCATCACCAGTGTGACCTGCCGGCAGTATTGCGCCACGGTCTTTTCTAGAAATGCCGATCACTCTTGAACGGTTATTTGTATGTAAACGTAGCTCATCTCCAACTGTAGTGGTAAGCATATTCCCTGGCCCTTTGGCGCCATCAGTCTCCTCAGTACCACCTACAGCTTCAAATTCCGGAATCTCAATAACATTGATACTTCTGTTAAGCTCCCGTACATACCAGCTGTTGCCCATTACTCCATGCACTGCCGGAGTACTGCCAGCCCATACCGATGCGTGGCCCGGCCCGGTGGAGGTTGGCATGTAATTAAAATGGGTATTTGTAAAGGTAAAACCACCATTCACCAATCGTTTGAATCCATTCTCACCGAGATGATTCCAAAACCTGTATATATACTCGGGCCTCATTTGGTCAACCATAATACCGACAACCAGAGAAGGTGTTTGATTGATTTCAGCCTGCTTTTCATTTTCTTTGTTTAAATCATTCAGATTTAAAAGAAGAAATAAACCTATCAGATAATATATCATGACATATTGTTTGTGTTGTTGTTATTGTGATTCTGTAGCATGGAAGTCATCGGACGAGTTAAGCGGAGATTAGCATTATTATCGTAATTTGCAAATTTTTTAAAAAAACTCGTCCGACGACTTATTTCCTGCATCCTTAAGTTTACATTTGACATTACATTGGTTATTCAAGAATTTCTTCAAGCACTGTACCATCGGCGGTTTCAAATTGAAGCCCGAGTAAATGTGCAGCAGTTGGCGCGACGGATCTGTTGTCTACTTCATCGAGCACCACACCACTTTTAATACCCCGTCCATAAGCGATAAACAGTGTTTCCATCTGTTTCAGATCTGTGATAAAGCCATGGTGGCCGTATGTGAGGCCATATTCAACTGTATCCACCATAGGTAATTCCGGTCGCAGGCTCCCGTTTAATGCATACCCGTAATCAGCTGCAATGAAAATATCGCCCATCTGTTCGTTGTCTTCAGGCATGGGTAGACCATAATCAGGGAATTGTTCTGGCTGCACCACACGCAGGATACCTTCAGTGTTTTGGAATATTTCAGTTATCTGATTTCTCAATTCTTCATCACTTGGATCGTCCAGGTAAATCATAGCGGATCCACCCATAGTTTGAGCCTGCGCCCTGCCACTTTCAAAATTACCATCACCGGAGGTTTGAATCAGTTCGTGCTGATGAAGAAGTACATTGGGAAAAATTGTTTTTGGGGTATTGATAAATCCGTGATCCGAAACAATAAACAGGGTAGTCTGTTCATAGATCCCTTCTTCTTTTAATGTCTCAACAACCATCTTTACATGGGCATCTGCAAGGCCAAGAGCTGTAAATCCGGGATTGGTATTTACACCGTATCGATGATGAGTTCCATCAACATTGAGCAGATGCAGTAATAACACATGCGGCTTCCTGGTTCGAATGAGATGATTTGCTGTTTCTGTCCAGACCAGGTCTCGTCCTACGGGACTATGCCTCCAAAGCGCCGATGGTGTTTCGTCATCAAGAATTCCAAGATCGATTAATTCGTTACGAAGCCGTGGTGTGATGTGGGTTACATTATCCGGGGTATCCGGGAAACTGTCGTGCAGTGTGGAGGCATTTCTGGTTCCCGGCCAATTTACCTCAGCGGTTCTGAGTCCGGCACCATAGGCGATATCGTACAAAGTGGGTACGGCAACCAAATCGTACTTATCTTTTCTGCCATCCCTGCTAACCGGAATTCTACCTTCATCGGGGCGAATAATTTGAGCATTAAGCAGCAGGGAATGTTTTTCAGGATGAACGCCAGTAACCAGAGAGGTATGATTAGGCCATGTAACCGTTGGATTTGATGCAATCATAGCATGTGCCCAGGAGCCATTAGATGCGAGTGATCGTAAAAATGGGACGGGTGCTTCAATATTCCAAAGGGCATCTGCCGGAAAACCGTCAATACTGATAATTACAACGAAACTCTCATCCTGATACACTTTCTCTTTCCCAGAAGCATCTACATGCATTATGCTCGCATTCACAAAAAAGAGAAAACTTAATACTTTTAATGACATGCAGGAAAACATAGAATAAAATTTAATTAATGGATTGATTGTATAACATTTGAATTCTTATCCTAAATAACAAGTTAATATAGCTTCTCCACTATCTGCCTGGATTACATTACTGTTAAATTGATAATATTTTACATTGCTGTTCAGGTTTCAGAAAGGCAGAGACGCAACAGCTTATATCGTAAGGGTTCAGAATGGCGTTGCCTAATCAATCCCCGTATTGCAGTTGGCTTTATCTGCTGGATAAGTAAAACTTCAAATTCAGGGACTAAGCCTTGTATATTATTTTAACCCAAATTACGTATAAACCTGAGTTCGATTATAAATCAGGGCAAAAAGCACTCCCCTCCTGTGTAGGAGGGGTTGGGGGTGGTAGTCTTAAGGTTTTTAAGCTCAAATAAGACTCAAAAAAAACCGTTTAAACCACCCCTAAATCCCCTCCTTGAGAAGGAGGGGACTTTTTGACTCCAAAAAAAGACATTAATAATCGAACTCAGGTTATAAGACCAAAAAGATGTCCGAAGTCTTTCAAATTATTTTAAATCTTCAATATGTAAACCGTTGAAGGTTCCTTTCGATGCTCCGTAAGACTTCGGAAGTCTAATGCGTAATCCGGGTTTAACATGCTTTTACTTTACAACAATGTTTACAATCCTTCCGGGCACATAGATCTCTTTAATAGATGTTGTGCCATCAATATATTTTTGAATATTTTGTTGTTGTTTAGCCAACCCGATTACAAATTCTTTTTCTTTCAACCTGTCAGAAGGTACAGATATATTTGCCCGTACTTTCCCATTAACCTGAACTGCCATCTCAATGCTATCACTTTTCAGAAATTCTTCATTAAAAAGCGGCCATGGTTCATAGGCAAGGCTTTCGGAATGGCCAAGCTTGTTCCATAATTCTTCAGCAATATGAGGTGCAAATGGAGAAAGCAGTATAACAAACGGCTCCGCTATTGATTTTGGGACACCATTCCAGCTATTCGCTTCATTTATAAAAATCATTAATGCGGAAATAGCAGTATTGAAACGCATATTTTCGATGTCTTCCGTAACTTTCTTTATCGCTTCATGAAGTGTTTTGAGCTGGTCTTTATCAGGTTCTTGATGGGTTATATTAAGCTTTTCAGATTCCCCCTCTCCGAAGAATAGCCTCCATGTACGGTTAAGAAACCGGTTTACCCCTTCCACCCCTTTGGTGCTCCACGGTTTTACCTGCTCAAGTGGCCCCATGAACATTTCGTATAATCGCAGGGAATCTGCGCCATACTTTTTAATCACATCATCGGGGTTAATGACATTACCTCGTGATTTCGACATTTTGTGAGCCTTGGAATCAACGGTAATTTCAGTGCCCTTCATCACAAAGCGATCACCTTTTTTTTCAACTTCACTTTCTGATAATGCCAATTTTGTGACGTTTTCATATTTTGAAGCCTCTTCTGCAGAAACTACTTTTCCATCAACCTCGCAGGCGGTATACTCAACTTCACCGAGAATCATACCCTGGTGAACCAGTTTTTTAAAAGGTTCTTTGGTCGATACAACACCACAATCATATAAAACTTTGTGCCAGAAACGTGCATATAGCAGGTGTAATACCGAATGCTCAGACCCTCCGACATAAAGGTCAACAGGCATCCAGTACTTTTCTGCTTCCTGGTCAACCGGCCCATCTTCATAGTCCGGGCTAATATATCTGAGATAATACCAGCACGACCCAGCCCATTGTGGCATCGTGTTTGTCTCACGTAATGCTTTTTTTCCAGTCTCGGGATCCGTTGTTTCCACCCATTCTATTGCCTGCGCAAGCGGTGGTTCTCCGGTTTTGGTTGGTTGAAAGTTTTTAACATCCGGCAGTGTTACAGGCAGATCTTTTTCCGGAACGGCTTTCGGTTTACCATCAACATGAATAATTGGAAATGGTTCACCCCAATAACGCTGTCTTGAGAAGAGCCAGTCACGCAATTTGTAGTTTACACTTCTCTTGCCTACCCCATTTTCTTCGAGCCAGTCGATAATTTTTGTTTTGGCATCGGTAATGTAAAGTCCATCCAGAAAATCGCTGTTGATAGAAGGGCCATCTCCGGTATAGGCTTTTCCATCAAAATCATCCGGTGGCTGAACAGTTCGAATGATGGGTAATTCGTATTTTTCTGCAAATTCCCAATCCCGCTCATCCTCTCCGGGCACAGCCATGATAGCGCCAGTACCATAATGTGCCAACACATAATCTGCAATCCAGATGGGTATTTCTTTATTATTTACCGGGTTAATGGCATAAGATCCTGTGAAAACACCTGATTTTTCCTTTGTAAGCTCCTGACGTTCAAGGTCTGACTTCTGCCCTGCCGCATCTTTATACTTTTGCACCTCTTCTTTCTGTTCCACTGTTGTTAAAACATCTGTAAGATGGTGTTCCGGCGAAAGTACCATGTATGTTGCACCGAATAAAGTATCCGGCCTGGTTGTAAATACCCGAATTTTTTCATTGTGATCAGGAACATGAAAATCCACTTCTGCTCCTATTGATTTACCGATCCAGTTACGTTGCATCTCTTTGGTTGATTCCGGCCAGTCGAGATCATCAAGGTCTTCAAGCAACCTCTCAGCATAAGCGGTAATTTTGAGCACCCACTGCCTCATCGGACGTCTTATAACCGGGTATCCGCCTACTTCACTTTTCCCGTCAATCACTTCCTCATTGGCGAGCACGGTACCGAGTTCCGGACACCAGTTTACCGGCTGCTCATCTTCATAAGCCAATCCTCGCTCAAATAATCTAAGGAATATCCACTGTGTCCATTTATAATAATTTGGGTCGGTAGTGTCCACTTCCCTGTCCCAGTCGTAAGAGAAACCGATCATTTGAAGCTGCTCACGAAACCGCTCGATATTTTTTTCTGTGGTAATGCGAGGGTGGGTGCCGGTTTTTACAGCATATTGTTCTGCAGGCAGGCCAAAAGCATCCCATCCAATTGGGTGCAATACATTAAAACCCTTCATTCGCTTATATCGAGCCAGAATATCCGTTGCCGTATATCCTTCCGGGTGGCCTACATGGAGGCCTGATCCACTTGGATATGGGAACATATCCAGTATGTAATACTTTGGTTTTTCCCGGTTATCCTGTGTTTTAAAAGTTTTATTCTCCAGCCAGTATTTCTGCCATTTTTTCTCAACTCTGGAGAAATCGTAAAAGCTCATCTGTGTTCCGTATGATGTTTAAATTATTACCGTATATCAATTTTATAAATAGCATAGCAAGATACATAAAAATACAGAGCTAATCAGAGAGGTCTCCTGAGTAACTTCAAAATTTGGCTGTTACAATACACTGATTCCGGAGGAGTGCTGATTGTGCATATTCAAAAAGTTATTGTATTGGAACAGAATCAGGGCATTATTACTTGTCGAAATCGTTACTTCCTATCATCTTTTCATAAAAATCAATTCAAACCATTATTATATTTATATCTAAAATGGCTAATACTTGTATCATGAAGATCGAGAAATCATATAATAACCATTATATACAATAGTATGTTAGAAGGTTTAAGCACACTGGGAGAAAGGCTGGCTATTTCTGAAACTTTTATGAGTTTAATAATCAGCACCTTTATTTTCATATTGGTTGTTATCATTACGCGTGCTGTTATTGCACGGTTTATACGAAAGAACATTTCATCTATCGAATTACAGCGGCGCTGGCTGGTTCAAACACGCAACGGACTTGCATTAATTCTGCTGTTTGGCCTTATAATCATTTGGGGATCTGAATTACGCACCCTTGCACTCTCGATAGTAGCCGTTGCCGTTGCATTTGTCGTGGCTACAAAAGAGCTTATTCTGTGTGTAACCGGATCGATTCTGAAAACCGGTGCTGGCTCTTTTAATATTGGCGACCGTATTCAGATTAAAGATTTCAGGGGTGATGTTATAGACCAAAATCTTCTTGCAACCACTATACTGGAAGTAGGGCCGGGAAAGATTACCCATCAGCGTACGGGCAGGATGACAGTAATACCGAATGCACTGTTCCTATCAGAGCCTGTAATTAATGAAAGTTACACTCATGATTACGTTTTACATGTTTTTACCGTCCCGTTTAAACGTGAAGATGACTGGCAGGCCGCTCAAAAAGCATTTCTGAATTCAGCTAAAAAACAGTGCGAGCCCTACCTGAAGGAGGTTCATAAACACATGGAACAACTGAGTAAACAAAAAGGCCTGGATGTACCCACAGTTGAGCCCCGTGTTACAATACAGGTGCCAGCAGCAGGTGAAATACACCTGATTATCCGGGTGCCGGCAAAATCAGGCCAAAGAAGTTATATTGAGCAGTCTATTCTTTCTGATGTGTTAACTAACCTTGAGTATACCAAAATAAAAGATGACAACACTCACACTACTACACCTACGATTAGGCCGGGAGAAACTTAACTTTTTGATAAATATTTTGATTCTCACATAATGAATATACTTGAATTTGCTTCGGAATGGCCTCTACTTTATCGGATTCTGATAATCATTGCTATTGCTGGTGGTGCGCATATCATTGTTGCCATCATCAGGAAAATATCACAGTTTTTTTTACTTGGACGAAGCCAGCAGCCACAACAAGGCGGCTCCGAATTTACAAGGCGATATCCACGAACTGCTACCATTATAACGATTCTTGAAAGCACCCTCACATTCATCATTTACTTTATGGCTTTAGGGCTGATTCTTCAGGAGTTCAATTTATCACTGAGGGCATATCTTGCAAGTACAACCGTTATAGGGCTGGCAATAGGTTTCGGTTCGCAAGGGCTTGTACAGGATATTGTTATAGGCCTCACACTCATTTTTTCGAACCTGCTTAAAGTTGGTGATGTGGTTGAGGTTTCGGGGCAGGTTGGGCGTGTTGAATCAGTCGGGATGAGATTCACTATTTTGAATAATCTGCATGGCCAGCGTGTTCACCTGCCAAACCGTAACATTGCTGTTATCAGCCAATTTCGTGGAGGATGTATCAGAGCATATGTTGATTTCCAGGTACCTGAGGGAGGCACTGGCAGGAAGATTAGCCAGATAATAAATCCGTTAGCAGAAGCACTCTACAATCAGCACAAGGCAATAATCATGGAACAGCCCGAAAATTTCGGAATTCAGAATACAACCAGAGGTGGCTGGAAGTACATACGCTACAAATTCAAACTTTGGCCTGGACAGGGCGCTCTCATCGAAACCAACTTCAGACAGATGGCACTGGCAAGGCTGCGAAAAGATTTTCCGGATTATTCAGATTGGATGATAAATATCACGTATAGGTCGGAAAGATTAATCATCAAAGACGGCGGACTTATTGATGAAACAGACAGCGATGAAGATTTGTCGTAAGGAAGCTATCGTGCTTTACTCATTGGGTTTCCATCCCTGAGTTAGATTTGTCTTCGTTTGATTCTATGTAACTGATTGTACGCTGAGGGAATGGAATCACAATACCCTCCTTATCAAACCGCTTTTTTATGCTCTCCAGAACGTCACACGTCATAACGAAAGCATTTGGTGCGTCTTCTGCCCAAGCCCATGCCCTGAGATTGACAGATGAATCAGCAAATTCGATAAGCCGAACCATCACTTTCGGTACGCCGTTTTCGACATCTTCGGGAGACCTATTATCGAAATTCAACGGATGGTTTTCGATCTCTTCTCTTATGATTAATTTAGCCAAGTCAATATCAGACCCATAACTGATACCGATATCTATTAACCGGCAAATTTTTGTATCTGCATAATTGGAATTGATGAGAATCTGGTTACTGATAATTGAATTGGGAATAATAATTCTTTGATTTTCAAAATTCCGGATAATCGTATGTCGTAAACTGATATCCTCTACTACTCCTCTCAAACCGTCATTAAAAGAGATCCTGTCGTTGATCTGAAAAGGTTTTGAAATCACTATAAAAATTCCGCTAATAATATTACCCAGCGCCTGCTGTGCTGCGAAACCGACCGCAATAGCCATGATACCTGCTGCACCCAATATACTTTGGGCTACAGGCCTTAAAAATGGAATCATTGAGATCGCAAAACTAATACCAATCAGGTAGATAATCGCTGAAATGGAGTGTTCAAGGAACTTATATGTGGTGAGGTGTTCGTCTCCTTTTTTTGCACTTCTTTCTACAAAACGCCTGTAAATTTTATTTACAATCCGTACAACCGCATAGGTAATCAGTAGTACGATGATTAATTCGATAAACAGGGCAAAGTCGCCAAAATAGGTTTCGAGTCGATCACTCATGGTAATTATTGGTTTGATGGGTCAGTTTCTCCATTTATGATTGGTAACTCTGCGGGAATTTCGTGTGATATTTCATCTGCTGGACCTGATTCTAACAATACCGGTTCGTCATCCCTCAGAGGGAAGATTAGCTCAACTTCCGAGGTAAACCCTTCACGAACCGGAATTGACCGGCGAATTGCATAAGGTTCAGGCCTTTCAAACGGGTCTACAACACCCGGATCCCATTTGCCGTTACCGTTTACGTCTTCAAATACTATGACTTTATACTCAAGCGGCGGTAAATTGTCGATCGTTACTGATTCCGAAAAAGTAGTATCTACACGAATACTGTTGTCTTTGTCTGTTAAGGTTAAATAGTTTAGGAATTCAGGATCATCGTTTTGTAATGTAATTTCAATACTGCCAAGCTGATTACGCTGCCAAATATCAGGTTGAATCTGTTCCCTTTCTTCTTCCCAAGGATTCCAGACCCTAAACTGATAACGTATTCCCCCCTGCCATTGCTCGTCAGGTTTGATTCTTAGAATATGCCGGTCTATTTCAATATGTGGCCAATCTTCTACCACCTGGTCGCCTTCAATGATTTGAAGAGAATCTCTTACTGCATCATCATCAATAAACCTTGAGTAGGTAATTTCAAGTGCTTCATGAGGAAAAAGTCCGCTTCCGGCATTATGAGAAATGGTTCGCAGAATACTTGTATCCTGTACAGCTGAGCCTGGAAAAGGTGAAAAATCGACCCTCAGGGAATTACCTGCACGATCTGTTATTCCATTCGGTTTTAAAGTAAATATACCCTCTGCAGGCAAAGGCAGCTCGGATTGGGCAAAGATCACCGTTGCATCCTGATCCGATTCATATAACGGGAATGCTCTGGTGAACTCATTTTCGAGTGTATCAGTAACGATAATTACAGCATCAGGTTGCCAGATTACCTCTTCTGAGAGCCGTAATCTAAGCCTGTTTTCTGATAACAGGCCCACACCATCTATACGCGGAGAAACTGTATCCGGTATCGAAACAAAAAGTGTACCAAGATCGAGAGAATCACCATAAGCAACATCAAAGGTTTCAAAACGGAATGGCTGCGCTCCCTCCCTTTCCCTGTCCCAGATCCTGTTTCTGTTTAAATCATTAATCCAGAATGCTTTATAGCTTCCTTCAGCAATATATCCGAATGACAGGCTACCTGAGGTATCCGTTTGTGCAACATAGTTTGCCCGCCGGGTTAAGTCGAAAGGTTCCCGGTACAGGAAAACCCGTCTCCCGCTCTCCCCTCTTCCTGTTTCGGCGTCCAAAATGCGCGCAATAATCGTTGCGTTATCCAATACATCACCGGTAGACAGAGCAATTTCATATGGCCGCTCCATTTTATTGCGGTTGGTGTCGGTAACATCGGTACCGGCCTGAATAATTATGGTGGTATTTTCCGGAAGTGGAGATTTAAACTCAACGACTCCGGTACGGCGCCTGAAATCAATGTCAAATTCAATACCAAGATCGGGCTCCACACTAACGTTTCTTCTGAATGAATTTCTGTCGATAAATTTATCAAAATTGAAACGTACCTCGGTGCCCCTGAAATTTGTGGTGCCTGTAGCGGGTTCTGTACTGATTACCCGGGGGCCAGTGCGGTCGGGTTCACCACCTGTAGGTGCCACGGGTGTTGCGCAGCTTTTTACAATCACCAATACAATCAATAATAATAAAACTGAGGCGATTGTAGTAAAGATGTTTAAATGGTATCTCATAGTTATGAATAATTCTGAATATAGGTAAATTTATCACCTTGACGTGAGAATTTTTTGCGATTATAGGTTCAAACGGTACATATTCAGATTTATGCACGAAACAGATTCATTATTCTTGATAGCATTCGTTATTTTTCAATCTGAATCTAAACTGTAAAAAAACAGGCTCTAATTTTTATGATGCTACCTTTCGCAATTAATGCAGTTCAAACGATTTCCTTAAACTCAGATAATTAATTCAATTACATGTACATCGACCATCCGGCCTCTTTTACCGATTATTATGAATTAACCATGGCACAAGGCTATTATTTGGCTGGAATGCATAATCAAAGGGCAAGTTTTGATTATTTTTTCCGGAAAGTACCATTTGATGGCGGGTATGTCATTTTTTGCGGCCTTAAAGAGCTTATTGAGACGATCAAACATTTCCGGTTTAGCGAAGAAGAGATTGAATATCTGATTAAAGAGGGGTTTTCAGATGAATTCATAGACTTTCTGAAAAAATTTGAATTTCGTGGAGATATTTGGTCAGTTAAAGAGGGAGAAATTGTGTTTCCGAACCAGCCTATTGTACGTGTTGAAGGAAACCTTCTGGAGACCCAGCTTATCGAAACACTGCTACTTAATATTCTTAATTTTCAATCATTAATTGCAACAAAAGCTGCCAGAATAAAATTTGCCGCCGGTGAAGATTCCATTGTACTTGATTTCGGCCTTCGCCGTGCACAAGGTCTTGCCGGAATACATGCTACAAGAGCGGCGATGATCGGCGGGTTTAACGGTACATCCAATGTTTATTCTGCACAGAGGTTTTCTATCCCCGCAGGCGGAACCATGGCACATTCCTGGATTCAATCGTTTGATGATGAACTCACTGCATTCCGTACATACTGTGATTATTACCCCAAATCTGCCCATCTTCTGGTGGATACATATGATACTCTTGGAAGTGGTGTACCCAACGCGATTATTATTGCCAGGGAATTGAGGGAAAAGGGATATGAATTAAAAGGCATACGGCTGGATAGCGGCGACCTTGCCTACTTTTCCAAACAAGCCAGAAAAATGCTGGATGATGCCGGTTTTCATAGTGTGAAAATCGCTGCTTCCAATCAGCTCGATGAGAGAGTGATTGCAAGTTTGCGTTCACAAAATGCCCCGATCGATATTTTTGGAGTCGGCACACGCCTGGTTACCGGTGATGAAACCCCGGCACTTGACGGTGTCTATAAACTGGGTTCCGTGAATCAGGTGCCTACTCTAAAAATCTCTGAAAATATCGAAAAAATCACCCTTCCGGGTATCAAAAAGATTTTTCGCTACATGAATGAAGATGGTACCTTTTACGGAGACGCCATTTTACTGAATGAGGAAACCATTCTTGAACGGATGCATCATCCTACTTTTCCTGCTAAAAAAAGTTATCTGAATAACATGAAATATGAGGAAATTCTTGAAAAGGTAATCAGAAAGGGAGAACAAACGTTCGATATGCCGGAAGTTGATAAAATATTGGAGTATAAAAAGAAACGCTTTGCAAATATGCACCCAGAATACAAACGCTTCGATAATCCGCATATCTATAAAGTTGGAATCAGCTCGAGGCTTCTTGAAACCCGTGATAATCTCTTGACCTCTTTAAAACCCTAATTGATTATGAATGCACTATTAATTGTTGATTTACAAAACGATTTTTGTCCCGGAGGTGCATTGCCTGTACCTGATGGCGATGCAATTGTTCCTGTGATAAACAGGCTGGTTGATCATTTCGATATCATCATTCAAACACAGGACTGGCATCCGGCCGGCCATTCGTCATTTGCCTCCTCGCATGCAGGGGCAAAACCTTATGAAACCATTGATATGGAATACGGTATTCAGGTTTTGTGGCCCGATCACTGTGTACAGGGAAGTTATGGAGCAGAATTTCATCCATTGCTCAACACAAACAAAACCCAGGTAATTATTCGGAAAGGATTCAGAAAAGAAATTGACTCATACTCCACTTTTTTTGAAAATGACCAGAAAACAACAACAGGCCTATCAGGTTATCTCAACCAACGTAAAATAACCGATCTTTTTACAGTTGGCCTTGCTACCGATTTTTGCGTTAAATGGTCAGTGCTTGATGGAATGAATGAGGGTTTTACGATGCATGTAATAAAAGATGCTGTAAAAGGCATAAATCTTGATGCTTCGGTAGAAAAAGCCTGGAGTGAGATGATTAACAAGGGTGCAAACATTACAACATCTGAAGAGATTCTGTATTGATTTTGCCTGAAGAATTTGATGTCATTGTACTTGGAGCCGGGATTGCCGGGCTATCAGTGGCAGATGCTGTACTTCAGTCCGGGAAAAGTTGTGTGATTATTGACCCGAAAAAACCGGGTGGCGGAGCTTCTGGCGCGCCTGCACTACTGATTAATCCTGCTGCTGGAAGACGTGCTAAAAAAGCCTGGATGGCAGAAAAATCATTCGACATAATCAGTAGCCATCTTCTTTATATCCATCAGCAAACCCGATCTCCCTTCTTTGAGGAAAATGGAATACTCAGGCCTGCACTCACAGAAGAGATCGCCAGTGATTTTAAACGCTCCATCACCAAATACAACTGGAATGAAGGATGGCTTGAGTGGATAGATAAAGAAAATTTTTCACAACGATTCCCTTATATCGGCAATCACCATGGCGGGCTGATGGTTAAAAAAGCTATTACTGTTTATGGCGATTCATTCCTGAGAAACTACTCTAAAATTTTGTCAAAAAAATATCTGCGAACCGTATATGGACAATATCCTACCCTGTTCAAGTATAAGGACAAATGGTTAGTTGATTTGGGAGGCGGCGCCGAATATGAAGCCGGTGTTGTGGTGGATGCTACAGGTTATCAGCAAATTCAAAGCGATTACTGGAAATTTTTACCTCTCCATCCGGTTAAAGGCCAGCTTGCAACCTATTATTTCAGAGAGCCATTGAATATCAAAACCTCTTTATCAAGCCTCGGATATATGGCAGTCTCCAGTATTAGATCGCGGCAAATATCAGTTGAAAGTACCTATGAACACCACTTTGAAGATCTTAAACCAACTCCACAGGCATCTGCTTTTCTCCAAAAAAAACTTGAGAAAAATCTACCTGGATTACTGGGTAGAAGTTCAGGCTGCCGCCAATGGGCCTCGGTACGGATCACCCTCCCCGATAAAATGCCCGTAATCGGGCCCCATCCTGAACAACCGGGATTATTTATAATCGGAGCTCTTGGTTCAAAAGGAATGCTGCATGGAAGAATGGCGGCTTTTCAGCTCATCAGGCAAATATATGAAGGTATTCCAGCAGACAAGGAAATTTCAATATCCCGGTTTTTGTGATGCTGATGTAGTGGTATAAGTAAAGAAAGTCATCTGACGAGTTTATCGAAAAAAGAAATTATCAGTTTATTGACTTGATTTCATACAGACTCATCTTTTCACTTCGTGTACAAAAAATGAGCCCTGCGAAACGCTCAGAGCGTAGTGATTCTCACATAGTGAGATCCCTTGGCATCGCCTTCCCTATTGGTCAGGGTTTTGTTGGCCAGCGATGCAGCCAAATCCTTCGGGTTGAGAAATCGCATGCGAATGATCTTTTATTTTGTTACCATTGCAGAATGAAATTATTCTGTTTAAAATTTGTTCTGATATTTTTCATTGTTTCATCATATTCATTAGAAACAACCTTATGTCAGTCAAAATCAGTAGCGCGGGAATGGAATGAACTGCTGTTATTTTCGATCAGTAATGATTTTGCCCGCCCCACAGTTCATGCAAGAAACCTTTTCCACACATCTGCGGCAATGTATGATGCATGGGCTGTATACGATGATACCGCCGAAACTTTTTTTCTCGGAAAAAATGTTGGCGGTTATCCTATCTATTTTGATGGAATACCACCTGTGTCAGATATCGATGAAGCCAGGAAGGAAGCAATTAGTTTCCTGATGTACCGGCTTATAAAACACAGATTTAAAAATTCTCCCGGTAGGCATATATTTTTCCCAAAAGCGGACTCTTTAATGAATAAATATGGCTATCATATAAATTTTACAAGCACAGATTATTCAGATGGTAATCCGGCGGCACTTGGAAATTACATAGCCGAGCAAGTCATAGAATTTGGCCTGCAAGATGGGGCAAATGAAATAAACGACTATATTAATCAGTTTTATGCTCCCTTAAATCTGTCTCTTGATCCTTTACAGCCTGGAAATCCCAGAATGACTCATCCCAATAACTGGCAACC